>CAJMRZ010000208.1 GCA_905215945.1 uncultured bacterium
GCGCAGGCAATCTCGGGGATGCCGCATGCAGTTTGCGATGCGTATCAGGAAGCAGCCTGGTTTGACCTGGAATACAACGGTGAGCTGGGCCATTCCTCTCGGAGGGGACGTATCCATGATGAAAAGCGCAACACGGGCTTGATTACTATGGGAATCGAGGTCGCGACGGTCAACAACGAAATGCTCTGTGACATGGAAGCGATGGAAGCACTCGCATGGCGCATGCACCAGCGTATGCGAAAGCGGTACCGGAATCGTGTCGATGCCCGCAGGAAGAAGCAAGAGGCGTTGCTTAACACGCTGCGGGCGTGTTTTGGGCTTAAGCCGGTCTAATTCGCGTCGAAAATAGAGGGTTAATCATATGCCCTGGCCATAATATGGCAAATATGAGTACTGTCACTAAATCAGTAACAGCAAAATCAAGGAATTTAGGACTCGGAGGCGGCGTAAAGTAAGAAGATAATAAACAAATGTAGAATAACTAAGCATCAGGTTGGCGACACTGAGCGCAAAATCTGTCCGAGAGGCCAAAATTGCCTGTTACTAAATTGGTGGCAGTACTCATATTTGCCATATTTTGGCCGGGGCACCCTAAGAAGGACGCCCCGGAGCTCCCCGTAGGGGAGCTCCGGGCTTCATAGGGGCACGAATAGCCCACTCCGACCTGCAAAATCTGTGCGCACGATGCGAATGACGCCCTTAACCTTAAACTTTAGCTTGAACTTAGCTATAATGCGCTACGTTCCTGCCAGGCTGTGGTTGCGGACGGACGAAATGCCCGTTCTAGTCCAAGACAGACGCGGTCAAAGGGATCCACGTAAGCGACCGCGTGCGCGCGGCGCGATCATGGCGCGTCCTAGATGTAAGCCGCACCGTCCGTTCTACTTTCTTTGGGGCAATACCGCCTCGCGGGCGAGCGGGTCAGTCGTGAAGGTGGCTGCGGCCTCCCGAGCAAACACCCCGGTGCGCAAGTGTGGGGTCAAATACCAGGTCAGCTGGTGGGAACAACCCGATATTCCGCGCAACGCACGGATCGTATACGACACAGAAGGCAGGGTAGTGGACATGGTGAGGGGCAGCTTGATGCACGCGGCTCGGTTAGGTGCTGGGACCGCAGCGGTCATCGCCGTTTTGGGCCTGAGCGGATGCGCGTTCAACCCGCTGTCTACGTTCACGACTCCCACGATCGACCAGATCGAGTACGAGACCGTCACGCCGGCGGTGTCGGACGATGCCCTGGTCACTCCCGGAACCCTGACGGTCGCCCTCGATACTTCCGATGCGCCGCAGGCAATGCAGGACGCCGACGGCGAGCTCACGGGGTATGCGGTTGACGCCGCCCGCGCCCTCGCAAGCCGCATGGGCCTTAAGGTCGCCTTTGTCGATGCGTCCTCGGTAGGTTCCGCGCTCGGCGACAAAAAGGCCGATATCTTTATCGGCGAGATCAACTCCACAGACGGGGACGTTAGCTCGCTCGGCACCTGCCTGTACGATGCCGCTTCTGTGTTCGGTAAAACCAGCGATGGTGGGTCGCTAAGCGTTTCCACCGATACCCTTAACACGTCTACCCTGGGTGTCCAGATGTCCTCGGCCTCGCAGGAGGCGCTTGCTAAGCAGAGCATTACCGCCAACCAAAAGACCTACTCCAACATCAACGAGTGCTTTGAGGCGCTCGAGTCCGGCGAGGTCGACTATGTGATCTGCGACTCCACGGCCGGCGGCTACCTTGCACGCCTGATGAGCGAGGTCTCCTATGTCGGTGCGCTCGAGGCGCCCTCGACGCTTGGTGTTGCGGGCCTCTCGTCCAATGACGAACTGTGCCGTGCCGTGAGTGATGCCCTCGACGACATCACGGTCGACGGTACGCTCGAGGCGGTTCACTGCGTCTGGTACGGTCAGATTCCCTACGACCTCACCACTAAGACGGTTTCGGGCGCTAACGTGCAACCGGGCGACTCTGAGTCCAGTGAGACCACGTCCTCCGGCAGCGAGTCTTTCGATTCCAACAATGAGACCGCATCCTCCGAGGACAAATCGTCCAGCCAGGAAGGCACCATCACTGACGATGACATTAACAAACTCAATAGCTAGTTATTGCCAGGGGTGGTGTCTCCTATACGTTGGAAAGGACACCTCTTCACGGTTTCAACATGCACTGCCGGGCTTCCCCGATGGGGGAGCCCGGCTTTTTCATCCCAATAAAACCAGCAGGTCAAAGCCAATTTTCGGGACCAAATACAAAGCCGTTGGCCCCCTCCTATAGCGCACTTTGCCACAGAAAAGTGCGAGACTTCGGTATGCGGTATCAAGCAATCGTTATTCGGGTCTTTGGGAATCCGCGTGATTAAATGCACGGCAATGGGTACATAGCCAGTACAGTAAGTCCCCGAGGCAGATTGGAGCCACGTATGGATATCAAGGTTTCTGGACGCAAGACGACGGTAACCGATGCTCTGCGTGCGCATGTGGATGAGAAGATCGGCGAGGCGCTCAAGGTTTTCGATATCGAGCCCATGACGGTCGACGTTGTACTTCGCTATGAGAAGAACCCCTCGAACCCCAACCCGGCAATCGTCGAGGTTACGGTTCGTGCCCGCGGTTCGGTGATTCGCGTTGCCGAGCACGGTGCAGATATGTACGCCGCCATCGACCTCTCCGCCGATAAGGTCACTCGCCAGCTGCGCAAGTTCAAGACCAAGGTCGTGGACAACCGCCAGGGCGGTGCCAGCGCAGCGGATGTCGCACCGGTCGAGCGCGTCGAGGATCTGGCCGACCTGCTGCTGCCCGAGGAGGAGGACGACCTGCTCGTCCGCGAGAAGGTCATCGATGTCACCCCGATGACTGAGGAGCAGGCGCTGGTGCAGACCGATCTGCTCGGCCACGACTTCTACGTGTTCGAGAACGCGACGACTGGCCTCATCAATGTGGTGTATCACCGTAAGAATGGTGGATATGGCATCATCAAGCCCAAAATAGAGTCGCTTGACGAGTAAAATACGGTCTACTGCGTGCATGTAGGCGAGCGGCCATCCATGTGGGTGGCCGCTTTTTTGAGAAAGGCAATTGGC
>CAJMRZ010000209.1 GCA_905215945.1 uncultured bacterium
GCACACGGTGTCCCCGCGCACCGTGGCGGCGATCCGCGCCCTGCGCGAGCGCGGCGTAGTGCCTGCCGCCTGTGCGGGATTCTCGCTGGGCGAGGTCGCTGCACTCACCTTTGCGGGGGCATTCGATACGCAAGCGGGTTTTGAGCTTGTGTGTGAGCGCGCGGCATTGATGGCCACGGCGGCCGAGCGTCACCCCGGCGGCATGCGTGCCGTCATCAAGCTCGATGCGGTGCAAGTCGAGGGCCTGGCAAAACAGGCCGGCGAGGACTGCTGGCCGGTCAACTACAACAGTCCGCAGCAGACGGTTGTGGCCGGAGCGTCCGAGGCGCTGCAGGAGCTCGACGTCCTAGTAAAAGAGGCTGGCGGCCGCGCTATGAAAGTCGCGGTGTCGGGCGCATTTCATAGCCCCTATATGGCCGAGGCGACTGAGGGGCTGGCGACGTATATCCAAGCCGGCCACGCGCCGTCACCGCTGCTGATTCCGGTCATGGCAAACATGACGGCGGCGCCCTATCCGGCGGACCCGCGAGCGGCATCGGATGTCTTGGCCAATCAGGTGAGCCATGCCGTGCGCTGGGTCGACACGCTGCATACCCTGCAGGATCAGGGCATCGACACGTTTATTGAGGTCGGCCCTGGCAAAACGCTGTCGGGCCTGGTCAAGCGTACGCTGAGCGACGTTCGTGTGTATTCGTGCGAAACGGCCGAGCAGGTCGCAGCTATTGCCGACGAGCTCGCATAGTCCACAGGGCTGTAACCCGAAAGGAATGACATGGGCAACTTGAACAACGGCGCGCTCGAGCGCAACGACTCACGTCGCGTGGCACTGGTCACGGGCGGCTCGCGGGGTATCGGCCGCGCCTGCGCTGTCGGTCTGGCGGAGGACGGCTTTGATATCGCCGTCGTCTATGCCGGCAGCGTCGAAGCGGCGCGCGAGACGTGCGAAGCCTGCGAGGCCGCTGGTGCCACAGCTCGCGCATATCAATGCGACGTGGCCGATCCCGCTGCCGTCAACGCGTGCGTGGAAGCGGTCCTCAACGACTTTGGCTCCATTTGGGCGCTCGTCAACAACGCTGGCATCACCCGCGATGGCCTGCTCATGCGCATGGGCGATGACGCATTCGATCGCGTGCTCGATGTCAATCTCAAGGGAACATTCAATATGACGCGCGCGCTCACCAAGACCTTTATGCGCCAGCGCGGCGGCTGCGTCGTCAACATGAGCTCGGTTGTGGGCCTGATGGGCAATGCCGGGCAAGCCAACTACGCTGCCTCCAAGGCGGGCGTGATCGGCCTGACCAAGGCGGTGGCGCGCGAGCTTGCGCCCCGCGGCGTACGAGTGAACGCGGTCGCCCCCGGGTTTGTCGAGACAGATATGACGGCAAAGCTCTCGGAGAAGGTGCGTACGGTAACCGAGGAGCAGATTCCCCTTAAGCGCATGGCGCGCCCCGAGGAAGTGGCCGGCGTGGTGCGCTTTTTGGCGAGCGATGCGGCTTCCTACATTACGGGCGAGGTTGTACGCGTTGACGGCGGAATGGCGATGTAGAAATCAGGGCCGAAGAACGGCTTGGATGAGGAGACCATGATGGAACAGAGAGTTGCAATCACCGGCATAGGTGCCGTATCGCCGCTCGGCAACACCGCGCTTGCCACCTGGGCGGCAATGTGCGCTGGCACGTGCGGCATCGGCCCGATTACGCACTTCGATACCGATGCATTTGCCGTCAAGGTGGCGGCCGAGGTCAAGGGCTTTGACGGCAACGAGTACTTTGGCAAGCGTGACGCCAAGCATCTCGACCCCTGCGTTCAGTTTGCGATGGCGGCTTCGGACGAGGCAATGCACGATGCGGGCTTTGATGTCGAAGGCGCCATCGATCGCGAGCGCCTGGGCGTCTACGTGGGCTCGGGCGTGGGCGGCATGACGACGCTCGTCGACAACGTCCATACGATTGCCGAACGTGGGCCCCGCCGCGCATCGCCCTATATGATCGCGATGATGATCCCCAACATGGCATCGGGTAATATCGCAATCCGCCACAAGGCAAAGGGCCCGACCCTGCCCGTGGTGACCGCGTGCGCAACCTCGGCCCATGCGGTGGGCGAGGCGTTCCGCGCCATCAAGCACGGCTATGCCGACGCGATCCTCGCGGGCGGCGCCGAGGCTGCAATTATCCCCGATGCCGTTGCGGGCTTTACGTCCTGCCGCGCATTGACCACCAACCCCGATCCCGCGACGGCCTGCCGTCCGTTCGATGCAGACCGCGACGGCTTTGTGATGGGCGAGGGCGCCTGCGTGCTGGTACTCGAGAGCATGGAACATGCGCAGGCGCGCGGTGCGCACATTTATGCCGAGGTCGTGGGCTACGGCAACACCGATGATGCCTATCACATCACGAGCCCTGATCCCGAGGCTGCCGGCATTGCCCACGCGATATCGCTGGCGGTGACCGAGGGCGACGTCAAGCCTTCCGAGGGCCTCTACATCAATGCCCACGGCACCTCGACCAAGCTCAACGATTCGTCCGAGACGGCGGGCATTAAGCGTGCGCTCGGCGAGGACGCGGCGCGCGCCGCGCACGTCTCGTCGACTAAGTCGATGACCGGCCACATGATCGGTGCCACGGGTGCCATCGAGGTCATGGCCTGCGCCATGGCGCTCGAGCAGGGCGTGGTGCCGCCGACCATTAACTACCACACGCCCGATCCCGCCTGCGATCTTGACTACACGCCCAATCGCGCGGTTCGCGCCGACCTTACCTGGGCGCTTTCGACCAACCTGGGCTTTGGCGGGCACAACGCCGCCATCGCGCTGCGTAGATATACGAGGAGCTAGAGCATGGATTCCAAAAGACTTGCCGAGATAGCCGATGTTATGGAGGACCGCGGCCTCACGCGCGTACGCGTTGAGGAGCCCGATGGCACCGCGGTCGAACTCGAGCGCGCGAGCGCCGCGCAGCCGGTTGCCGTGCCCATGCCTATGCCGAGCGCCATGGCCGCTCAAGTTGCAGCTCCCACAGTCGCGCC
>CAJMRZ010000210.1 GCA_905215945.1 uncultured bacterium
GGTCGCCGCAACGGTTTTATGGTTGGCGCGCTGGCGGCGCTGACCAGCAATTTCTTTTTTGGACAGGGCATGTGGACGCCGTGGCAGATGTATGCCTGGGGGCTCGTGGGATACGTTGGCGGTGCGCTGGCGTATGCGGGTGCGTTCGACCGCGCCGACGGCACCGTGCGCATGCCAGCGCTGCTGGCGTACGGCTTTGCGTCGGGCCTGCTCTATGGCGTCGTGATCAACGCGTATGACATCATTGGATTTGTACGGCCGCTTACTTGGGCGGGTGCCGTGGCACGTCTTGCCACGGCGGTGCCGTTCGATATCACGCACGGCCTTGCGACCTGCGTGTTTTTGGCCGCCTTGTACAAGCCTTGGTGCCGTCGCATTAACCGTGTCGTCGTGAAATACGGACTGTAGGGCATTTCGCGTTCCCACACGAACTTGCGGTGGAATAGTTCTCGTTTTTGGCTATTTGCTGCCCAAACAGGAACTACTCCACCGCAACTTATAGGGGGACGAGGTCAGATGATCCCTTTTCCTCCGTCCCCAGGGGGTCAGTTGGGGCTAGAGCTCTAGGGTGAGGGTGACGGGGCAGTGGTCGCTGCCGAAGATATCGCCACGGATACCGGTGTCGCGAACGCTTGCGGCGATTGAATCACTTACCAGGAAATAATCGATGCGCCAGCCGGCGTTGTTCTTGCGAGCATTAAAGCGGTAGCTCCACCAGCTGTAGACGCCCTCGACGTCGGGGTTTGCCGCGCGCCAGGTATCGGTAAACCCGGCGTTGAGCAGCTCGGTAAACTTGCCGCGCTCCTCGTCCGAAAAGCCGGCGTTGCCGCGGTTGGACTTGGGGTTCTTAAGGTCGATCTCCTCGTGCGCCACGTTAAAGTCGCCGCAGGTTACGACGGGTTTGCCGGTCTCGCGCTCGAGCGCGTTCAAAAAGCCGCGGTAGGCATCGTCCCAGGCCATACGCACATCGATGCGCGCGAGCTCATTTTGGGCGTTGGGCGTGTAGACATCCACGAACCAAAACTTGTCGAACTCGAGCGCACAGACGCGGCCCTCGGTTGCGGCTTGGGCGACGAGCTCGGCCGTCTCGCCCTCGCCGGCGTAAGGCAGCAGCGCGTCGGCGCGCAACACGCGCAGCGGTTCCTGGCGGCTAAAGACCGCAGTGCCCGAATAGCCTTTGCGCTCGGCATAGCTCCAGGTTTGGTGATAGCCGGGCAGGTCGATATCGACCTGGCCCTCCTGCAGTTTGGTCTCCTGCAGCGCCAAGATATCGACGTCGAGTTCTTGCGCGATCTGGATAAAGCTCGGGTCCTTTTTGAGCACGGCGCGCAGGCCGTTGACGTTCCACGAGGCGAAAGTGTAAGTCTGAGGCATGGTGTCCTTTCGACGGGGTTGGCAGGCTTAAGATTAGCGCAACAGGGGCGGTGGTGGGCTCCGCGCGTACTGACCCAAAGGCTGTATGCTGGGACATTGCCCGACGCTGCCTGACCAACGAGGACGGAGGACTCATATGACGCAGGCAATAACGGATCCCAAGCAGGCCTCCGCCGCGCTGGAAGAGCTGTTCGGCACCCACAAGCGCGTGGTCTTCTTTGGTGGCGCGGGTGTTTCCACGGCGAGTGGCATCCCCGATTTCCGCAGCGTGGACGGCCTGTATCACCAGCAGTTTGCCTATCCGCCCGAGACCATGCTCTCGCATAGCTTTTATGAGGCGCATCCGGCCGAGTTCTTCGACTTCTACCGCACCAAGATGATCGCGCTTGGCGCCAAGCCCAACCGCTGCCACACCAAGCTGGCCGAGCTGGAGCGCGCCGGAAAGCTAAATGCCGTGGTGACGCAAAATATCGACGGTCTGCATCAGATGGCCGGCTCGCAGCGTGTGTTTGAGCTGCACGGATCGGTCCATCGAAACATTTGCCAGTCGTGCGGCGCGGTCTATAGCGCCGAGTGGATTTGCTCGCGCGAGCACGAGGACGCCGCGGGTGTGCCCGTGTGTCCTGCGTGCGGCGGGCGCATCAAGCCCGATGTGGTGCTCTACGAGGAGCCGCTCGATGAGCGTGTGCTGACCGGCGCCGTTGCCGCCATCGCCGCGGCCGATGCCCTCATTGTGGGCGGGACCTCGCTCGTGGTGTATCCGGCGGCAGGCCTTACGCGATACTTTACCGGCGATACGCTGGCTATTTGCAATCTTGCTCCTACCGATCAGGATGCAAATGCCGACCTGCTGATTTCTTGCGACATCGCGGCCGCGTTTGCGTTCTAGCCCGCGTGCGCGGATACAATAGAAAGACTGAGTGCAAAGCGACCCCGCCGCCAGCTCCCCAAGCTCGGCGGCGTGGGCATTTTAGGAGGATGTTCATGGCGAACGACAGCAAGACATGGCGGTGCGGAAAGTACGAGCTCAGCTTTGACCGTCCGCGCATCATGGGCGTCCTCAACGTGACGCCCGATTCGTTTAGCGATGGCGGTGAGCACTTCGACCCGGATGTCGCCATCGAGTACGGCCTGGCGATGCTCGACGCCGGTGCCGACATCATCGACGTGGGCGGCGAATCCACGCGCCCCGGATTTACCCCGGTCAACCCCGACGAGGAGGCGCGCCGCGTGCTGCCCGTGGTGCGCGCGCTGGCCAAAGAGGGCGCCATCGTCTCGATCGACACGCGCCACGTGGCGGTTGCCAAGGCGGCCGTGCGTTGCGGCGCCTCGATCGTCAACGACGTGACGGGCTTCACCGACCCCAAGATGGTCGAGTTTGTCGCGACGAGCACCTGCGGCGTCATCGTGATGCATGCCGGTGAGGTCGCGGCGCCTACGCGCACGCATGCAACGGTGCAGCTCGATACCTCGGCCGCGGCGTTTGTTGCCGAAAAGGCGCGCGAGGCGGCCGCCGAGGCTGCGCGCGAGGCCGAGAAGCCTGCCCGCCGTCGCCGTGGCAAGTTGCTGGGCGAGCCCAAGCCCGAGGCAAAGCTCCCGGGTGGCGTGGTGCAGCCCTCGCTGCCGTTCGGCG
>CAJMRZ010000211.1 GCA_905215945.1 uncultured bacterium
AGATAGGGAGCAGGTGCGCTCACCCGCTACGGCCTCGTCCCCTTACTATCTCAATCTGTAACATCTAGCGACTGTTTATGGCTCCAGATGTTATAGATTGAGACGAACAGAAAACACCCGGATCAAAAATCTAAATCTGTAACACCAGGCCCACTTTTAGCGGCCAAGATGTTACAGATCGAGACAGACCGAAAACCATCACAAAGAGGACAGGCACCTTTGTGGTGGTCGCGGTCTCTACTCCTTCGCCGAACCCATACTTCCCGATTCGACGGTCCAGGGCATCTCATCCTCGAACAGCCATGTACGGGCAGACCCACTATCGCGTGCAGTCTGCGGGTCAGGCAAGCAGGTCTGTTCATAGGCATCTTGGATACACTGACCCATAAAATCGTTGAGCTCGGTCTGGTCGCCCTCCATGACATAGGCGACATCGCCGTCCATGATGTAGATGCCCGGACCCTCATTGCCCTCGTAGCCCGGATCGTACGAGACATCACATAACTTTGCGCCGTTTGCAGTGTCCAGCTCGATAGAAGAGTGGCATCCGCCAACCATGTCGTTCGCTTTTGCCCGATAGGACGCATATCCGTACCAGCGCTTAAATGTTTTGCCCTTGAGTAGCTCGGACGCCCTATCGATCAGGCTTGTATCCGTGGTATAGCGCATGGCCCCAAGCTGAATACGCGGATAATTGCTAATACCCAGCACAGCCGGCTGCTCATCAAAATCAACGGTAATGGTCTCGGGCTTGTCGTCGCCGGTCAGAAGTTCGACAGATTGAGTCACAGGCTTGACCACCGGCTCCGTCACCGCAGCAGGTAGAAATGCCATACCGACAGCGCCCGCGCCAACCACAGCGATCGCAAGCGCCAAGACAATCAATCCAATACGGGCAGAACGGCTCACGGCAAAACACCCCACAATGCAAACCTTCGCCACCTGCACTAATGATACCGCCAGCTAACACTATTACCAAAAGGAGCCGCGCGCTCCTCACCACCACAAAGGGGACAGGCACCTTTGTGGTGGTTTTCGACGCTAACGGTCGACCATCTCGCGCCATGAGGTTAAACTTGAATTGTTCTCTGAACATATCCATTTCTGCCTATCCTCAACAGATCTTTGTCTCGAGGAGCGCATGTGAAGCCGTCTCATTCCACCGGTCGCAACGTCATCGCCATTCTCGCCATACCCATCGTGATGCTCTTCCTTATCGTCATCACGCCCTTTTCTTTTGGTATCGCCTCGCCCTTCGATCTTTGCGGGATGATCGACGCCGGCTCGCGTGCCACCTCGCTCTCCTTTGTCTGCCGTGGCGTGTTCTACGAATATGCAATTCCCACCGGAAGTTGGCAGTCCAAGTTACCGTTGCTCGGCAAGGTCGACGGATGCTCCCCCTATTTCTGCCTTGAACCTCAGGCGCTAAACTATCTGATCGACGACCAGCCACTCGACTCCATCACCCTCGCCTACGACTACGCACCAAACACCGATGAGCGCCACATGAACCAAGTCCTCGACAAGATGCTTGGACAGTGCGGGCTCACCGAGGAGACCGGTCGAACCATCTATAGCAACCAGAAATTAAAGCGAACAGAACTCCGCCGTGTCGGAAAAATCAAAGGGCGAAACGGGGCCGCCTACTGGGATGCCTGGGCAACACGCGACAAGGGCGAATTCGGACACAGCACCTATATGGTCACTGTCTACACCAAAGACGGAATTAAGGACAATGTTGACGATTTCGCGTCATCCAAACTCGGCATCCCCAAAACAACCAAGCCCGCCAGCCCAGATGAAATCCTGTAGAGACGCTCATTAACATACCGCTCAACAATCACAACAACATCGAGCTCGTTCCCCACCACCACAAAGGTGCCTGTCCCCTTTGTGGTGGTTTTCGACAAAAAGAAGCCGCCCCGACAACAGAGGCGGCATCAAGCAAGTCTATTTTTGCGTCCCTCAAGACCCAACGAGAACGCAGAAATGTAGCCCGGGGCTTACCCTTTCCCGAACGCGACCCTCGCGAAGCGCATGAGCACGAGGGAAAGGTGTGGCCGGGGCGTACAGCAGAGTTAATCGGCAGCGGCCTTGAACTTGTTGTAGTTGATCAGGCAGCCGGCCTTGACGATGGCGCGCTCCTCGGCCGTCATATCGGCGATGTAGAGCTCAATCTGCTCGACCGTGCCGTCGGCGCGCACCACGTAGGCAGCGATATCCTTTAGGTCACCATCGAGCGCGGCGCGGATACCCGGCACAAAGACGTAGTCGCCCACCTCAAAGCTGGGCTCGGCCTCCATCTGGAAGGGCACCATGCCCCAGTTCATCACGTTAGAGCGATAGCGCTTGGTGGCGTACTCGTGGACGATGTTGGCCAGGCCGCCGATCACGCGCTGGCAGCTCGCAGCCTGCTCGCGGGCGGAACCGTCACCGGGCTTCTTGGCATAGAGCATGGAGCCGTACTCGGTCGCCTTGGCGTCGGCAGCGACACCCGCGCCGGCCAGTGCCTCAAACACGCCGGCAAGCTCGGCATCGAGCGCCGCCAGGTCGCCCGCGGCCTCACCGGCCACGCGACGCTTTTCCACCGCGTCGACCTCCTTGGAGCGGCCCACGTAGGCAGGGTCGCGACGGCTGAGCGTAAACTCGGCCAGACCCAGCGGGTTGGAGCGGAAGGAACTCGTCTCGCCCGAAGGAATGAGCTCGTCGGTCGTGGTGACCGGGTCCATGATCTTGGAGCACACCTTGAGCAGGATATCGTCGCCGAGCGGCTCCATCGCGGGCCACGGCTTGATATTGGGACCCTCGACCAGCTCGTCGGCAGGCTCCGCCTTGCCAAAGCCCCAGTACACGCGCTTTTTGTACGGCGCGTCGTCAAAGGTGTACTCGCAGGCCTCGTCCCAAGTTTCCTCGGGCAGGTCGGTCGCTGGCGTCAGGATGCCGCCGTTGGCAG
>CAJMRZ010000212.1 GCA_905215945.1 uncultured bacterium
CCCTCGGCACCGCCGTGTGGGGCCTGGCGTTTCCGTTGCTCACCATCGTGTCTACGCAGCTCGTGGGCGCCGAAGAAGCAGGCAAATTCTCCATCGCCTTCGTCACCGGCACGCTCATCATGATCGCATGCAACTACGGCGTGCGCAATTTCCAGGTCTCGGACATCGACGAAAAGACGTCCTTCGCCTCCTACCAGCTCAATCGTTGGATCTGCGGAGCGCTCGCGCTGGCATGCGGCCTGATATACAGCAGCGCCCGTGGCTACGATGCGCAGATGGCCACGATCGGCCTGGGCGTCTACCTCTATAAGGTGATCGACGGCGTCGCCGACGTGTACGAAGGCCGCCTGCAGCAGGCCGACAAGCTCTACCTGGCCGGAATGAGCCAAACGCTACGCTCCGTCGGCGTCATCGCGGTCTTCAGCGTGGCGCTGTTCCTCACGCGCAGCATGCCCATCGCGACCATGGCTATGGGCATCGCCGCGATCGCCTCGCTCGTGCTGGTCACCGCGCCGCTCGCCCTGCTCGAGACCGAAAAATCGCGCCGCGTAAGCCTGCGCGAGGTCGGCCACCTGTTTGTCCAGTGTGCCCCACTCTTTGGCGCGCTATTCCTGTTCAACCTTATTGAGAGCATGCCCAAGTTTGTGATGGAAGGAACACTGGCCTACAAATACCAGCTGTACTTTAATGCCCTGTTTTTTCCGGCTCAGGCTATTCTGTTGAGCATTGGATTTGTCTATAAACCGCAGCTCCTGCGCTTGTCGAGCATTTGGGCTAATCCTCGCAAGCGTCGTCGCTTTGACCTGATTATTGTTGCCGTTATGGCGCTGATCGTAGTCATCACCGGCGTGTGCGCCGCATTTATGGCAGGTCCCGGTATTCCCCTCATGAGCTTTATGTACGGTCTCAGCTTTGAGCGCTACCGTACACTGGCGCTGCTGATGGTCGTCGCCGGCGGCGTCACCGCGGCCATCGACTTTATCTACGCCATCATCACGGTGCTGCGCCACGCTAGAGACGTCACCAAGATCTACCTGATCTGCTTCGCCGTAAGCGTGGTGCTGCCGGTGATCCTGATTAAGCTGCTGGGTCTGATGGGCGCCGTGGTGAGCTACCTAGCCATCATGGCCCTACTCCTGGTGCTGCTGATAATCGAGTACGCCCACATCCGCCAACGCATCGAACGCGACCGCAACCCATACGGCGCCTAATTAGCTGCCCGGTCACCGGAATTTGCGATGGAATCACCCCGTCTGGGGTCTCGTTGCGGACAATATTCATCACGCAAAACTAAGTGAGTAGACTTTTACCGAATCTCCGACCACACCGACAGAGCACAAGTCTGTGACCTGCGGTTTTATTGAGGCAAATATGTTGGGTGCTCGGCATTTCCAAAAAAGTCTACTCACTTAGCCAGCGGGCAGCCAAATGATTATTTAATCCCCGTCCCAGAGAAATCAATTAGTGGGCAGAAGGGCAAAAGTAGTCAAAAAAGCCCCGTCCCAAATTAGCTACCCCTTGCACCGATTATTCGCCCGGGTTGATGTTCGCGTAGAACTCCGCCCCGTCGTCCAGGCGCAGGATGCCCACGCGACCGAACTCGGAGCCGGTGGCGGCAGCGCAGTCGATGTCGATGCGATCGGGCACACCGGCGGCATCCTCGCCGCCCAGGCGCACAATCTGCCCGCGGCCCGACTCCTCATCGAGCCCTGCCAGGCCGCCAACCTCGCAATAGCGCCCAAGCGATACCGTGGGCGTGTGACCGCTCACCACGACCGGCCCCTTGCCCTCGGCAGAAAGCAGCCCGGTCGGCACATCCCAATAGCCGTGACGAATCCATAGCAGGTAATCGGACGACTGCACCGCGAGCATCTGCTGCAGCAGCTCGCGATCGGCACCCACCGCTCCGACGCCATCGGCACAATCGACGCCATGCTCAAGCAAAAACGCACGCGCCGCCTTCATCTCGATTCCAGCATGTACCAGCAGATACGGGCGCTCCTCGGTCTCGACCACTGCGTAGAGCGGCAGCGCGGCCATCCATCGCACGAGCTCCTCGTATGCCTCAAATTCCATGTCGTTGAGCTGCTCGCGCGTCGTCCAGCCACCGTTGATATCCCAGGTCTCGGCATCGAGCGGATCCTGGCCAATGATGGCATCGAGCATAATCTGCTCGTGATTGCCCTTGAGCACGCGGGCGTTGGGCAGCGAGCGCACGAGCTTAATAACGCCGACCGGATCGGGCCCGCGATCGATCATGTCGCCCAGCACGTACAGCGTGTCGTCGGACGTCAACGAGATCTTAGACAGGGCCTCGTCAAGCGCACGCACGTGCCCGTGAGCATCAGATGTCACATAGATCGCCATGGTACGCCTCTCCTTGCATTGCGGCCGAAGCCCGACGCCGCAACTAAAACTTCAAGTTGAACTTAAATGTTACTCATTGTACTCCGTTGCAATAAAGCTGGAAAGGGCCACGCGTCGCCAACGGTCGTTAGCGCCCATGCGCCCACGCGCGCCGTTCACGGTGCATCGCCGGCAGCTGCTCCCCGACCAGCGTCGCACACGCCGCAGCCTCGTGTCGAAAATGCGCACGCCCGCAATCCGCCCCCATAAACCCACCACCTTTGGGTACAAATAACCGCAGACAACTGACCGTGCCACGCCAACCACCCAGGAGTGGACACCATCCATGAACCAGATCCTTCTCTTTATCGGCCTCGTCATCATTTTGTGCCTGACCATCAAACCCGTCGGCAAAAAACTCCCCTTCCCCACCCTGCTCATCTTTATCGCGCTCGGCATGCTGCTGGGCGTCAACGGGCCGGCACACATCGACTTTAGCGACTACGCGCTCACCGAAACCGTCTGCAGCACGGCGCTGCTATTCATCATGTTCTACGGCGGGTTTTACACCAACATCGACC
>CAJMRZ010000213.1 GCA_905215945.1 uncultured bacterium
GCTGCTTGCCGCTCGACCGTCGAGTGCCTTCGAGGCGCCTAGCGTGCCCACAGCCCACCACGCCGAGACGACCGCTCCCGCCACGAGGCCGACGGACGCGGCATACAGCCACCGCTTCAAAGGGGCAAGCCGCGCACAAGATTGAGCCAGCACAACGAATACCGTCGCCGCAACGGGAATGGCCCATAGCAGCCCGCCCGCCGGCGCCTGCTCCCTCAGCAGCGCATCAGCGGACACGTTGAGCACCAAGGCGCAGCTCATGCACATGCCGGCACACAGGGCCATCGTCCACGGAATCAGGGGCCGCGGAGGCATCACATGCTCGCGCTCGGTCGCACTCATACGCAGATGCAATCTTTGATTTTGGCAAGCTTCTTCTCGCCGATTCCCGATACACGCATCAGATCGTCAACCGAGGCAAAAGCACCGTTCTTTGTCCGCTCATCGATAATCGACTGTGCCATGGAGGGGCCGATGCCAGAGAGCGTCTGCAGCTCCGCCGCACTTGCCGTATTGATGTTTACCAGGCCTGTTGCGCCACTCACGCCCGATGATGCGGAAGTCCCACCATCAACACCGGCTTCCGCAATGGACGCCTGCTGCTCCCCTGCCGTTGGAACGTGAATCTTCTGTCCATCGACGACCTTAGATGCCCGATTGAGACCCGTAACGTCTGCCTCGGGCGCCAGCCCGCCGGCGGCATCAATCGCCTGAGCCACCCGCGCGCCGTCCTTGAGACGATATACACCGGGCGACACAACGGCACCATCAACATCGACATAAACCTCTGCCGCGGCAGACGCCTTAGGTGAAGAGCCTTCGGATGTCTTTCCGCTCGAGGCATCGCCGGATCCCGGCTCCACCAACGAGCCCGAACCATCAGTGCGCTCAAACGACACGCCGCCAGTACCGCCGCCAAGATTCGCCATCGCCAAGCCGCTCGCCATCGCAATGACGACCAGTATCGCCATCACCACTGCCTTGTGACCGAGCAGCTTGTCCGCCCAGCGGTCCATCTTTTTGACCCGTTCGTGTTGTTCGCGCTGCGCCATAGCAAAACCTCCCAACACCATCGTGTCAGGAAAGGAGTTCCGCAACAGCCACGCCCCAAAACCGGTTTTTGCGGTCAAACCAAAAGCTGACCAAAACCTTGCACAAATCTGTCCATTTATTCAGGCACACGTCAGCCAATGGACACTTAGCCGCAAATACCCAGATAGCAAAAGACCGACGATGCAGGCGCATCGTCGGTCTATGCACAACATTACTCGTGATCTTGGTAAATCTCACGCGGAGCAAGCTCCGAATGTTTGCGTTTTAAGGTCTTAGGGGCCTTATACGTGTTGCTCTCGAAGTCGATGTACTCGGTCTGCTTGAGCAGGCGCTCAATCATCTCCTCGTGATCGAACAACTCCCAGGCCTCATGCACGGCATCGAGTTTAGCGTGCGTCTCGGGACGGCGCGGCATAAACAGTGTGCAGCAGTCGGGAGCGGCCTCAGTCGAGATATCGAACGTACCGATCTCCTCGGCGCGCGCGATGATCTCCTGCTTGTCCGAACCGATGAGAGGACGGAACACGGGGATCTTCACGGCCTCGTTGACGGCCATGATGTTCTCAAGCGTTTGAGAGGCAACCTGCCCAAGCGATTCGCCCGTAACGATGGCCTTGGCGCCCTCGATGTGTGCAATGCGCTCGGCAACCGAATACATAATGCGGCGATACATGATCACGCGAAGGTTGCTGGGACAGGTGACCGAAATCTCACGCTGGCAGTCGCCAAACGGCACCACGTACAGGCGGCCGATCTGGACACCCGGCTCAAGCGCACGGATGATATCCTGCACCAAATACTCGCTCGTATCGGGCGTCTGCGGACGACCGGAGAAATGTACCGGCACGCACACCGCGCCGCGACGCGCGAGCATCCAGGTCGCCACCGGAGAATCGATACCTGACGACAGCAGCGTCACGACCTTGCCAGCAGAACCCACCGGCAGACCGCCCACGCCGCGCTCGGAGCGCGCGTACACATAAACGCTACCCTGGACCACCAGTACGTGCACCATCGCATCGGGGTCGTGCATTTGAACCTTTTTATCGGGGAAGGCCTCACACAACACCTCGCCCACCTGACGATTGATGTCAATCGAGGTGAGCTCATAGTCGGTATTGGAGCGCTTGGCGTGCACCTTAAACGAATCGAAGGAACCAAACTCGCGCAGCGCCTTCACGGCGGCGGCGCAGTACTCCTGCGGGTCGCGGTTGGTGTGATACGCCAAAGACACACGAGCAACGCCGGGAACGGTGCGAATGACACGCGCCGCATCATCGGCCTGATGCTCGTTAAAGGTCACGAGGATATAACCGGAAATTCGAGACACGGCGTTCACGGAAAAGGCGGCCAAAGCCGCCTTAATGTTATCCATGAGGATATGCTCAAAATGTGCGCGGTTCTTACCCTTCAGTCCAACCTCGTGATAGTGGACCAGGCAGACGCGAGCCGCCATTTAGGCTTCAGCAACCTTGTGGCCGAGCGCCTTCTCATAACGGGCCTCGTCGTAAGAGATGTCGCCGTCGACAATCTCATCCATAGCCATCGAGATGGTATCGGCACCGGAAAGCCCGATGGTGATGTCATCGACATCCTGGACGGCAAGCACGCGGTTGTGCTGGCCACGCAGCATGCTATTGATGTCGCAGGCGCGCTTGGAGGCAAGCGAAGCAAGCAGGAAGCGGTTATGATCGGTCTTCTCCAGAAGATCGTCAATGCAAGGCTTTACAACGGACACGGACCTCAGATCCTTTCATGCATATCGAGAACGCGAACGAGCTCATCGGTCGCGCGGTCGAGATCGTCATTTACCACGACGTCGTCGTAGCGGTCGGCAAGGGCAAGCTCATCGGCGGCGTTTGCCATACG
>CAJMRZ010000214.1 GCA_905215945.1 uncultured bacterium
GTGAACTTCTCCGGTCTTCTGTACAACATCGTCTCCTACGGCGTGAACCCCGAGACCGAGACCATCGACTACGACGAGCTCGAGCGGTTGGTCACGCCTGGCACGCGTGCCGTGGTGGTGACGCATGCCTCCAATGTGACCGGCAACGCGGTCGACATTGCGCGCGTGGCGGCCATCGCCCATGCGGCCGGCGCGCTGGTGATCGTCGACGCCTCTCAGTCTGCCGGTACGGCGCGTATCGATATGCAGGCCATGGGGTTCGACATTGTGTGCTTTACCGGCCACAAGGGGCTCATGGGTCCGCAGGGGACCGGCGGGCTGGCCGTGGCGGAGGGCATTGACGTGGCTCCGTGGGCCATGGGCGGCACGGGCGTGCACAGCTTCGATACGCTGCAGCCACTTGAGTGGCCCACGCGTCTGGAGGCGGGCACGCTCAACGGTCACGGCATCGCGGGCCTTTCCGCTGGTCTCGACTTTATCGAGGCCCAGGGTGGGGTCGAGGCGATTGCGGCACGCGAGCGCGCACTTGCCGAGCGCTTCCTCGCCGGCGTTCGCGAGATTCCCGGGATTAAGCTCTACGGTGCGTTTGACCAACCCGCGCGCTCGGCGATCGTGTCTCTCAACGTGGGCGATATCGACTCTGCCGAGATCTCGGACGCGCTCATGCAAGGGTGGGGGATTGCGACGCGCCCCGGCGCCCATTGCGCTCCGCTCATGCATCGTGCGCTGGGGACCGAGCGCCAGGGCGTCGTTCGTTTCTCGTTTGGGTATTTCAACACGACCGAAGAAGTCGACACGGCTATCGATGCTCTGCGCGATTTAGCCTGCTAAAGCTGCTAGACCGTTTATACTTGCGGGACGGGTGTTTTTGCCCGTCCCGTTTTTGTTTCGACTCGAAAGGTGGTCCCATGGCTTCATCCGCCTCGCGCGGTCTGCGCTCCGACCATGTCGTCACCGTCGGCATCGCCCTGTTCTCGATGCTCTTTGGCGCCGGCAACCTCATTATTCCGCCGCTGCTGGCGCTGCAGGCAGGCTCTGCCACGCCGGTCGCCATGCTCGGCTTTCTGATTGCCGCCATCGGCCTGCCCGTCATGGGCTTTATCGCCGTGGCGCTTGCCGGCACGGCGCGTGAGCTTGCCGGCCGCGTACATCCCAAGTTTGGCGAGTTCTTTGTTGCGGCGGTCTACCTGGCCATCGGTCCGTGCTTGGCCATTCCGCGCACAAGCTCTACGGCGTTCGAAATGCTGGTGCCGTTGCTGCCCGAGGGCGTTTCGCTCGGCGCAGCACGTCTGGTGTTTGCCATCGGGTTCTTCGTCGTCGCGTTTGTGCTCACGCTGCGCCCGGGTGTCATCACGCGCGTGCTCGGCCGCATCACGGGCCCCGCGCTCATTGCGCTCATCGTGCTGGTTGTGGGCGCCGCCGTGATCTCGCCGCTGGGTCCCGCTGCCGCGCCGCAGGCTCCCTACAATGCCGGTGCCGCCGTGCGGGGCTTTTTGACCGGCTATCAGACCATGGACCTGCTCGCGTCGCTCGCCTTCGGCATCATCATCGCCGAGACCATCCACGAGTTGGGTGTTACCGATGACAAGCGCGTAGCCTTCGAGATTTCGCGTTCCGGTGTGATCGCCGGCGTGCTCATGGCCGTCATCTACTGCGGCCTGGCGCTTGCCGGCACGCAGCTCAGCACCGTGATGCCCGATGCCACCAACGGTGCTGCCATCCTCGCCCGTTCGGCGTCTATGCACTTTGGCCTTGTCGGCACGGTCGTGGTCTTTGCAATCTTTTTCCTCGCCTGCATGAACGTGTGCATCGGCCTCATCAGCTGCTGCTCGCGTTACTTCTGCGAGACGTATGTGGTTAAAGGTGGAGCGGAGGCCTCTGAGGAGGCCATGCGCCGTCCCTTCGCGGTTCTCGCCTTTGTGTTCGCAGCGTTTTCGTGCGTGCTCTCCAACGTGGGCCTCGACGTGATCCTTATGTTCTCGGTGCCCATGCTCAACGCCTTGTACCCCGTCGCCATTGTGCTGGTGCTTATGGGGCTGGTGCACGGTTTTTGCGACGCGCATCCGCAGGTGTGGGTCTGGGTCGGCGGCGTTGTCGCGGTGCAGAGCGTGATCACCTCGGTTCGCGACGCGTTCTTTGCGGGTGCGTGGCTGCCTTTCGATGCGCTACCGCTGGCGGACATTGGAGCCGCGTGGGCGCCGGTCGCCCTGGTGGCGTTTGTGATCGGTCTGCTCCATAATCGTTTTGTTGCACATTCGAGGAGCTAAGGTATCAATGCTTGCACAGGCGGGGAGTCTCACCTATAATTTCCTTCGCTTTGGGACACGCAAGGTTTAGACCTTAGCTGCTCAACACCTTCGGGACGTGGCGCAGTTTGGTAGCGCGCCTGCTTTGGGAGCAGGATGTCGCAGGTTCAAATCCTGTCAGCCCGACCGGAGCCCTACTCCCGCTTGGGGAGTGGGAGTAGAGCTTGAAATCGTGTTGACGGACGTTGTCGCTGCAGTGGCCTTCGGTGCGGTGGCGGAGGCCGCCTACATCGTCTAAGGAGCATCATGCGGATATCGGCACCGTGATCACGCTCGGGTCCGGGTTCGTGGCGTTGATCGTGCCCGCGTTCGTTCGGGTATTCAAGAAGTATATTCCCCAGCGGATACGTCGGATCCGTGTTCCTCGCCGCATCCATCCGGTTCGGCGTCATCGCCATCGCCGCCACCGGCGGATTCGACGGTACTTATATATGGGGCATCGTGCTCGCGGGCGTAGTGGGCGTCGCTCAGACCGTGTACGCACTCGTCAACCAAGCCTTTGACGGAAGACTGTCTAAAGCGTAGAACAGTGCCGGGTAAGGGGCTGCGGACGTTTTCTTGGAGATAGTCATGCAGCCATTCCTTGGCTTTGA
>CAJMRZ010000215.1 GCA_905215945.1 uncultured bacterium
TCGACGGCAGCCGAGATCTTGGCGGCACAGCTCGCCTTGGCGCCGTCGCACACGATGCCGCCCACGTTACCGAGCGTATTCGAGACCGTCGCGCCAATCTGCTCGCGCGTGCCACCGCACAGCCAGGTAATCGCAGCGCCGGCGCCGCACGCGGCGCAAATAGCACCGCAAAACGCCGAGAGCGCACCAATATAGCTCTTGATATGCACGGCGATAAGATCGGACAGCATCACGGCGCGCACCAGGCGCTCGTGGTCGCAACGCAGGTACTCGGCATACTCCATGACGGGCAATGCGCAGGTAATGCCCTGATTGCCCGAGCCGCACACAATGGCGACCGGCAGCGCGCAGCCGTTCATGCGGGCGTCGGACCCGGCGGCCGCACGGGCACGGGCACGGCAGGCGACGTCATCGGCACGAGCACCCAGCAGCGTGCGGCCCACCTCGGCGCCCCAAGCGTGCGCAAGGCCCTCGGCACTGATTACGCCATTCAGCTCAATCTGACGCTCAACGGCAGCGCGGGCGTCCTCAATGTCGCCGTCCTCAATAAAGTCGATGATGGACTCAATCGACATGGGCGTGTCGGCCTTATCCGCCGCCCGCTCGGCCACCACACGCTCGGCGCAGGCGGCACACTCCCCCGCCGACTTGCCGCATACCGGAATACCGTCGAGCGTATGGCACGTGACATTGGTGTGATGATCGGTAATCTCGACGACCGCGGTATGGCCCCCGGCCGTGGCAGTCACCTTGATGTAGAGGTTGGGCACACCCTCGACAAGCGACACATCGCAGTAGCCGGCGTCGGCGAGGAGCTCGGCCACGCGTGCACGGTCTTCATCGTTAACGCTCTCGAGCACCTCGAGAGCGCTCTTAGCGTCGCCACCCACGGCACCCAGCACGGCTGCCGCCTCAATACCGTGCATACCACCCGAGTTGGGCACGGTCACACTCTTAACGTTCTTGATGATGTTGCCCGAGCAGGCAACGTCCATATGATCGGGCTCGCAACCGAGCGTCTGGCTCGCCAGCGCCGCTGCATAGGCAACGGCAATGGGCTCGGTGCAGCCGAGTGCACAGACAAGCTCGCGGTTCAAAACATCGCAAAACGCGGCATCACGAAGGGAATCGGTAGGCATAGGTATCTCCTACTTGTATAACGGACTGGGCTCTCGAAAATAATTAGTTCTTTTATTTGATAACAATGCATCAAAAACCGCAACCATGGTTCCGGCAGACGGCGCTCAAGCGCAAACTGACGACATTCATTCACGAGAAGCCGGTCTTGTTGCATGCTAAAGCGTTTGACCAAAAAACGCCCGAGCGTTTACGCAAAAGTCGCGCTATCATGCAGTCGAACGCGGTAAACACCTTTAGCATTTGCGCCGCACAGACCAGAGAGGAACCATCCATGAAGATCGGTATCGGTAACGACCACGCCGCCGTCGAGCTCAAGAACATCATTTCCGAGCACCTGAAGGAGCGCGGCTGCGAGGTCGTGAACTTTGGCACCGACACCTCCGAGAGCTTTGACTACCCCATCGCCGGCTACAAGGTGGGTAAGGCCGTTGCCAACGGCGACGTCGACCTGGGCATCCTCATCTGTGGCACCGGTGTCGGGATTAGCCTGGCTGCCAACAAGGTCGAGGGCGTACGCGCCGTTGTGTGCTCCGAGCCCTTCAGCGCCAAGCTCTCTCGCATGCACAACAATACCAACGTGCTCGCCTTTGGCGCCCGCGTCGTGGGCTCCGAGCTCGCCAAGATGATCGTCGACGAGTGGCTCGACGCCGAGTTTGAGGGTGGTCGTCACGAGCGTCGCGTTAACCTCCTCAACGAGATCGATCACACGCGCGGCCTTAAGATCGTCGACGAAGCCTAAACTATTCAGTGCCACAAGCTAACAGCAGGGGCCCGCTCGGAACACATGACCGAGCGGGCCCCTGCATAGATTTTGGAATAAAAGGGCGCCGCGGATGGAGTTCCGCGGCGCCCAAGCCACACGCTAACAGCTTTAAGGAGTCAAAGCTGGTTTAGCCAAAGAAGCGCTTGATCTCAATCTCGGCGTTCTCCAGGCAGTCGGAGCCGTGGATCACGTTGGCGTTGACATCGACGGCAAAGTCGCCGCGGATGGTACCAGGAGCAGCCTCAAGCGGGTTGGTAGCGCCCATGAGGGTGCGCATCTTAGCAACAGCGGAGAGACCGGAAACGACCATCTTGACGACCGGACCGCTCGTCATAAAGTCGCAGAGACCGCCAAAGAAGGGCTTGTCGGCCAGATGGGCGTAGTGCTCCTCGACGGTAGCGCGCTCGAGCGTGGTCATCTCCATGCGCTCGATAACAAGACCGCTGCGCTCAATGCGAGCAACAATCTCGCCGATTTTGCGATCGCGCACGGCGTCGGGCTTAATCATGATGAAGGTCTTCTCGATAGCCATAAAAGTAGCCTTTCAAGTAGGTTCGCGCGTGCCCAAGTCCCATTCCGGCACCCGCCTGGACTGCATCGTAACAGAGTTTTAGCTGCAGTTAAACAAAAAGCTGTTTATTGAAACGTTGCAATTTATTGAAGCGTTCCATATGTGTCACTTCTGTTTCGAAGCCCGATTAGAGTACCATCCGACTGCCCATCAACCGCATCGAGCAGAGCAGACGGTCGGTTGCCGCCCGCGAACGTACCCCCTTCACAACCTGCCCAAAGGTCCTACAGAACTTCTCGACAAGCCCCTCCCCCATAGCAACAAAATACGGGCGCCCACATCAGCAGGCGCCCGTAAAGTGAAAACGATTTATCAATAAATGGCCAAAACGGCTTCAGCCAAATCCCTACTTTACCCCGTGGCCCATCTCGA
>CAJMRZ010000216.1 GCA_905215945.1 uncultured bacterium
CAGCGCGTCGATGCTGTTGCCCAGGCCCTGATTGGCCAGCGAGGAAAGATAGTACCACCGGGCATTGCGGGCGGTCATGCCGTCCAGCACGCGGCGTGCCTCGGCGTAGCCGTCCAGGTGGATCTTGAACCAGCTGTCCTCAAACGCGGCGTTGTGTGCCATGTACGGGTACTTCTTCATGAGCTTGAGCAGCTGCTTTTGCAGCTCCTTGTTCTCGCGGAAGGGTGTTTTGCCATCGATGTCGTCCCAGGTGATGTGGTGGATATTCGACAACGGTACATCCTCGCCGCGGTAGATGTCGGGCAGGCCACAGTAGTGCGCCTCGGCGTCGTGCGGGACGGCGTCGCTGGTGAGCTCCATGATTTCCCAACCCACATTGATGATATAACCGCGCTCGGGTGCACGGCCGGTGGTCTCGATGTCGATACCGAGCACGGTGCCCTGGATGGGCTTGCGGGCGTAGGCCACGCCGAGCGCGTCGCGGTCGCCGCGGATCTCGCGCATGACCGACGCGGCGGTGCGCTTTTGCATCTTGCCGATGGCGGCGCAGGTGTCGGCATCGGACAGGCCGCGCGAGAGCGTCGCGGGCGTCACGTTGCGCAGGCGCGCCTCGCCAATCTGGTCGCACAGGTCGCGGTTGCGGTCGGCCAGGTCGCGCACGGTGGCAAAGTCGAAGCCGGGGTCACCCTCGGCGGTAAAGTACTCGGTTTCGAGCACCTTAAGGGCCTCCTCGCCCTTCTGGCGCTCGGATTCCATGGCGCCGTGATCGCCATAGATAAACATGGGGATAAACGGCTGGCGCTCGTATTCGAGTGCTTGTGAAACGTTCATATAACTGCTCCTTGGATGGGCCGCGTCGTGCGGCTCAGGGTCATTAAGATGTGGCGAGATGATAGTTTACCATGGGCAACTATTGGCATCGCGCCTAGGACAACTACAATACCCTAGTTGACCGCTAGGACTTTTACAATGCTGCCGAAAGACACGAAAGGTTCCATCCGTCATGGATTTGCTGATTGATATTCTGCTCGACGCCGGCAAGGACACGCTGTCGCTGGTGCCGTTTTTGTTGGTGACGTATCTGGCCCTCGAGACCTTGGAGCACGTCGCGGGCGACCGCGTTAACGGGGCCATCAAGCGCGCCGGCGCCGCGGGTCCCGTGGTTGGCTCGTTGCTGGGCATTGTGCCGCAGTGCGGCTTTTCGGCCATGGCGGCAACGCTGTACGCCGGTCGTGTCGTGACCTTGGGCACGTTGGTGGCGGTGTTCCTCTCGACCTCCGACGAGATGTTGCCGCTGCTGCTTGCCGAGCAGGTTCCCGTGCAGACTATGGCGATGCTTTTGGCTTCGAAAGCGCTGATCGCACTGGTCACGGGCTTTATCGTAGATGCCGCCATTCGCGGTCTGCGTCGCAACGCCCGCGCGCATGCGGCGATTCGTCGTACCGTGTTGGGGACCACTGTCAATCCGGCGCACGTTAACTGCGCGCATGACGACCACAGCGGCGGTGACATCATCGACGAGGTGGCCGAGGCGGGCGTGAGCGCCGACCACATCCACGAGTTGTGCGAGCGCGACCATTGCGGTTGCGATGATGATGAAGATGAACACGAGCGCGACCACGGACACAGCCATGACCACGGTCACACGGGCGAGCATGAGCACCACCACGGCCATGGGCACGACCACGGTCACTCCCACGAAGGGACGCCTGTCCTGTCGATCATCCGCAGCGCGATCTCGCATACCGTCCAGGTCTCGGTATTCATTTTCCTGGTGACGCTGATTCTGGTCGCCGTGCTCGAGACGTTCGGCGAGTCCGCAATCGAGCAGTTCCTGCGCGGCAACGAGACGCTTGCTGTCCTGGGCTCGGCGCTTGTCGGCCTGATTCCCAACTGCTCGGCCAGCGTCGTCATCACACAACTGTACCTGGAAGGCGCGCTGCAGCTGGCCCCGATGCTCGCCGGCACGCTCATCTCTGCTGGTGTGGGCTACCTGGTGCTGTTCCGCACCAACCGCAGCGCTCGTGAAAACGCCGTGTTCCTGGTCATGATGTACGTCATCGGCGCCGGCTGGGGCCTCATCCTCTCCGCCGTTGGCCTTTAAGTAGATTATTGGGACACGTCTTACGATCTACCCCTGTGACCAGGGCATTTCCCGCTGCCAAAACAAAAAGGTAGATTTTTAGGCATGTCCTAAAAATCTACCTTGGTTAGTGCAGCAACTCGGTGAGGTTGCGTTTAAAGCGGGCGCGGTCTTCGCTGGTAAATGCCGCCGGCCCGTGGGTGCGTCCGCCGGCGCGGCGTACCTTCTTTTCCTCGTGGCGAATAAACAGCTGCATGTCGATAGTCGCCTTGTCGTACACGCGCCCGCGCACACCGATGGCGGCGGCATCGCGCCCGAGCACCATGCTCGCAAGGCCGATATCCTGCGTAACCACCACGTCGTTTGGCTGCAGGCGCTCCACGATGGCGAAGTCCGCGCTGTCCGCGCCGACGGACACGTCGAGCACGTCCACCCAAAAGCCTCCATGCGTGGCGTCGCGGCCGCGAGCATTACCCGCGTCGCGCGGGTCGTCGCGCCTGATGTGCCGCGCGAGGTTCTGCGTGGTGTTGCCGACGATGACGACACCTACCCGGGCGCGCCGTGCACAGCTGAGCGCCTCGCGCGTGACCGGGCACGCGTCGGCATCGATGTAGAGGGTACGCTCCGCCGGCATGGACACCCTTTCCCTCGTTACCAAATAGTCTCGCCCATCCTAGCAGCATTTTGAGCTCGTTCGGCGCATCCG
>CAJMRZ010000217.1 GCA_905215945.1 uncultured bacterium
TTTCCGTCTTGCGCAGGACTGTAGAGCAGCAAACTTAACCCGCGCCCCAGCCCCGGAGACCCTCCCGGATGGTCCCAAAAATTTTTTCAAAAAAGTTGTTGCGCGCCGGACAGACTTCTGTGTATACTAATCCCCGCAGCGCACGCGAGCGGAAACAAACGCGAACGTCTGCCTGGGGAGTTAGCTCAGTTTGGTTAGAGCGCCGGCCTGTCACGTCGGAGGTCGCGGGTTCGAGCCCCGTACTTCCCGCCAACGCAATTAAAGCCACGTCTTCGGACGTGGCTTTTTGCGTTTGATGCACTTTGTTTCGATAGAACGATCGCCCTGGTGCATCTTCGCCCAGAATCCCCGCGCCTTCGGGAACGCAAGTAAAATCTAATAAGTATATCTGTCTGAACAACAGCTTTGTTGCGCAACACCTGTTCTACGAGGCAGGGGGTTAGGTTATACTAAATTGCACTGTGCGCCGCATCTGATGCATTTCGCTCCAAGCGCGGCACTCAGTGGATATCCGATTTACCATTTGGATGTCCTGGCGGTCATTTAGCGTCTCGACACAAGCTCGGCCCCGGAGCTCGTTCGAGCTGTTCGTATTCCTTGAAAGGGGAAAAATGGACATATCGAGGAAGACTGATTACGCCCTTCGTATGCTGGCGATGCTTGCTGAGGATCCGGAGCGTTTGCTTTCTGTTCGCACCGCTGCCGAAGAGGTCAATGTCCCGTATTCGTTTGCCCGTTCGATTCAGCATGGTTTGGTCCAGGCCGGTATTGTGGAGAGCCTGCGTGGCGTCCACGGTGGCATGCGTCTCAAGGTCAGCCCCGACGATGTCACCATCCGCCAGGTCGTCGAGGCCGTTCAGGGCCCCATGGTCATGAACGATTGCACCGCGCCCGATGGCGACTGTGCGCGCATGGGCGCGTGCTGCTATCATCCCCTGTGGGCCGGAGCTCAAGCGCTGATGCGCGACTACCTCGATTCCGTTTCGCTGGGCGATATCGTCGCTCACCGCCAGTTCCCGGCCGTCGATCCCAAGTTCGCCGACCGCGATGCGTTTCCCGAGTACGCCACCTGTACGTGCGCTTGCCGGGAGGAATAGCGCCGCATAAGGAGCATAGCCATGATTCAGGACCCCTTTCGTTCGATGATTCGTTCGGAAGGGGTCCTGCGTTATCGCGACCTTCCGTGGCGCCGTACGCGCGATCCGTACATCATTTGGCTTTCCGAGGTCATGCTGCAGCAAACGCAGGTGCCGCGTGTGGAGGCGCGCATGCCGGTGTGGCTCGATCGTTTTCCGACTGTGCAGGCGCTTGCCCAGGCCGCGCCTTCCGATGTTTTGGACGCTTGGCAGGGCATGGGCTACAACCGACGCGCTCTGGCGCTCCACAATGCCGCTCAACGGGTCGTAGGGGATTGGGGCGGGGAGTTTCCGCGTGAGACGCGTGACCTGGTCGCCCTGCCTGGTATTGGCCCGGCAACGGCGCAGGGTATCCGGTCGTTTGCGTTTGATCTTCCGGGCGTGTATCTGGAGACTAACGTGCGCACGGTCTTTCTGCATCACTTCTTTCCCGATGTGCCGGCTGTTCCCGATCGCGAGCTGGTGCCGCTGATTCAGGCAGCCTGTCCGGCGGCCCCCGGTGCGTCGGCGGACGAGATCGCTCCCTTTGCCGTGCCGCTCGATGATGCCGACACGCCGCGCGCGTGGTATTACGCGTTGCTGGATTACGGCGCGTATCTTAAAAAGACGCTGCCCAATCCGTCCAGGCGCTCGGCGGGCTATAGTCGTCAGTCCAAGTTTGAGGGCTCGCGTCGCCAAAAGCGCGCCCACATTGTGCGCATGCTGCTAGCAGCGCGCGATGGGCATCCTGCGGGGATAACGCTTGCTGATGCCGTGGTGGGCGTTAACGAGATGGAGACGGCAGCCGGTCGCGGGCCGGTCGAGTGCGACTTGATCGCGGGCATTCTAGCTGACCTGGAGCGCGAGGGCTTTTGCGGCTCCGAGGGCGATCGTTGGCTGAGTGTGTAGCTCAATCGAATCTGAAGAACGGGATTGTAAGGTTTAAATTCGCGGCTTGAGGGCATCCTAAAGACAAGGTCGCTCAAAGCCTATGGGCGGCACGTGTTGAAGGGAAGTACACCTATGGATTTTGAGAATTCCCAAACCAAGAAGAACCTCGAGACCGCTTTTGCCGGTGAGTCCCAGGCACACACCAAGTATCGCTACTATGCATCCAAGGCCAAAAAGGACGGCTACGTTCAGATCTCGAATATCTTTGCCGAGACGGCGGGCAACGAGTCCGAGCACGCCAAGCTGTGGTTTAAGTATCTGCACGACGGCGCCGTTCCGGGCACTCTGGACAACCTGCGCGACGCCGCTGCGGGCGAGAACTACGAGTGGACCACGATGTACGACGAGTTCGCCAAGACCGCCGAGGAGGAGGGCTTTGCCGAGATCGCCGAGAAGTTCCGTGGCGTCGCCGCCGTCGAGAAGGCCCACGAGGAGCGTTACAACAAACTCGTCGAGCGCATCGAGTCGGGCGAGGTGTTTGAGCGCGAGGGCGTAAAGGTGTGGAAGTGCCTGAACTGCGGGCACCTGCACGTTGGTGCCGAGGCGCCTGAGGTGTGCCCGGTGTGTAACCACCCGAAGGCGTACTTTGAGGAGCAGGTGGTGAACTACTAGCGCTTGGCGCTAGCGTGAGCTGGGCCGGGAGGGCCGGACTACCTTCCCTCCTCGCTCACGGCTTCGCAGGGTCGCGCGAGGCAAAGGTT
>CAJMRZ010000218.1 GCA_905215945.1 uncultured bacterium
AGGGCGCGACCAGAAGGTCAGCGCCCTTTCGTTTCACGTCACCTTGTCTCAAATGTGACCCGCTCGCTGTCCGTCCTCTACCTGCGGCGTTGCCTTGTTCCGGATGCGGTGGTCATTGGGGACGTTCTTAAATGACTAGGTTGGGCACATTGCTTTGAGATGTTATTCAAACGGCTTTGATAACCTTTAAGCTGTCTACCTGCTGAAAGTAATCAATGGCGTGCATCTGCTATTGAAAATATTGCTCGAAAAATCGTCCGAGAAGTCGCGGGGTGATTTTTACCGCGTTGTTCGTCAAGTGATTTGGCAAGTTCTTGGTTAGATATTGGTCAGTTTTGGGTCAACCTTGCCAAAAGCTTGACGAATGCAAATTTAGACGTCAGCGAATGTACACTTTGAGCAAGCCCGGTACAAAAATCTGGGCTGATTCTCGATAATTGCCTTTAATCGTCCCTTGCCAAGCGCTGGCCTCGCGTACAATCTGCTCCGACATTCGCGCGCCGCCCGGCGCTTAAGAGGGGAGGGCCCCATGGCAAACGAGATTTGGACCATCAAGCGTTGTCTCGAGTGGACCAAGGAGTACCTGGCCGAGCGCGGCGAGGAGCACCCCCGTCTTTCTGCCGAGTGGCTGCTGTGCGCCGCCACGGGCCTGGCGCGCATTGACCTATATATGCGTATGGACGAGACGCTTAACGCGTCCCAGCTCGAGACCATGCATGCGGCCGTTGTCCGCCGCGCTAAGGGCGAGCCGCTGCAATACATCACGGGCAGCACGCAGTTTCGCATGATTGACGTCGCGTGCGCCCCCGGCGTGCTCATTCCGCGTCCCGAGACCGAGATGCTCGTCGAGGAAGTCCTCAATTATCTGGATGCCGAGGTGCTGAGCCCCGAGGCTGCTGCCCGTCAGCGTGTTGAGCTGCCTTGGAACGATGAGGTCGAGGAGGCACGCAAGGCCGAGGCCGCGCTGGCAGACGAACGGGCGACCGCCGAGCGCCGCGCCGCTAACCTGACGGCTGCCGATGAGGCGGCGCTAGGCAGCGACGTGCTGGGCAGCCGTGCCTATGCCGAGGAGCTGGCCGACCGCGAGGCCGAGGAAGCCGCCGCGCAGGCAGCAGAAGCCGAAGCGGCAGAAGCAGAGGCCATGGAAACCCCCGAGCCCGAGCTCGACGAATACGGCATCGCCATTGAGGACAACGACCAACAGGCGACTCCCGCGCAAGATGCCGCCGAGGCTAACGTATCTGCCCCAGCCGAGCCCCGCACTGCCCGCGTTCTCGAGGTCGGCTGCGGCACGGGCTGCATTTCGCTCTCCCTTGCCTGGGAGCGCCGCGGGCACGTTACCTGCACTGCTACCGATATCGAGCCGCGCGCCATCGACCTTGCTACCAAAAACCGCGATGCGCTTGGCCTCACGTCCGACGAGGTCGCCTTCAGCCTCACCAACCTGGTGAGTTCCATTCCCCGCGAAGAGTGGGGCACCTTTGACGTACTCGTCTCCAACCCGCCCTACATCCCCACCGATGTCATGCGCTCGCTGCCGCATGAGGTCAAGGACTTTGAGCCCGATCTGGCGCTCGAGGGCGGTGCCGACGGTCTCGATATCTTCCGCCGCCTGCTCAACGCGGCACCCTACATGTTGCGCGCCGGCGGTCTCTTTGCCTGCGAGCTCTACGAGGGCGCCCTCGATGCTGCGGCCGAGCTCTGTCGCCAGGCAGGCCTTTCGGACGTGCGTATCGTCCACGACCTCACCGATCGTCCCCGCATCGTTCGAGCCATCGTCACCGAGCCCAAACAGCGTATTTAAGCTGAATAAATAGACATTTGCGCAAGTTTGTCCTTGCAATATACCGTAAAACTTCTACTATAGAAGGAGAAAGGTATGTCAAATCAGCTGCATCGGTACCGTATCGTGCTTGATTACATTGAACCTTGGCTTGATGAGCAGGATGAAGCTACGCTGAAGCAGATTTATGCAGACCTTTTGGTGCTCGAGAAGGAAGGTCCCAGCCTTGGTCGTCCACTGGTTGACCGTGTCAAGGGCTCGAAGCTTCATCATTTAAAGGAGCTGAGAGTGACGTCGTGTGGTGGGCAGGTGATTCGCATCCTCTTCGCCTTTGACCCCAAGCGCCAGGCGGTATTGCTATTGGCGGGTGATAAGTCGCGAGCGGGATCGTCAAGGGCAAAATGGAACGGTTGGTATGCGATCAACATTCCAAAGGCCGAGCAAATATACCGTCGCCACGTAAGGAGGCTCGATCGAGATGGAACTGCATGAGTATATGGAATCTCGCGGGATAACACGCGACTCCATTACCGCCGAGCAGGAGAGGACTCGCGATCGTATCGAAGCCTATAAGCTTGCTCAGATTCGCAGGTTAAAAGATCTAACACAGGCGTCGGTCGCCCAGTCGATGGGCGTTTCTCAAAAACGTGTATCCGAGCTCGAGCGTGGGGAGTTGGGTTCGATGAGGCTCGACACGCTGAGCAGGTACGCAGAGAGCCTCGGCGGAAAACTGGTTGCAAGCATCGAGTTTCCCGATCGTACCGTTACGCTTGCGCGCTAAAAATCTTCAATTAACCCCCTCACTTTCACCGACTACTAGAGCCGCTCACCAAACCAACATGCGCTCTGGGCAAATAGGTTGAATGTTTCGTGCGAGAATGCCCCACAGTAAACAAACTTGCACCAGAGCGTAAGGGGCTGGCATACACATGCAGACGGTCTATCGGGTATACGAGGGAACGCGCGAGCCGCATCGGCTT
>CAJMRZ010000219.1 GCA_905215945.1 uncultured bacterium
ACGGTTGCCGCACTTGGGGCACTCCCACACCAGCTTGCCGTCGTCCTCCACGATCCGGATCTCCCCGTCAAAGCCGCACACCTGGCAGTAGTCGCTCTTGGTGTTGAGCTCGGCGTACATGATGTTGTCGTAGATGTACTGCATCACGCGAATGACAGCCTTGAGGTTGTCCTGCATGTTGGGAACCTCGACGTAGGAGATGGCACCGCCCGGCGAAAGCTGCTGGAACATACCCTCGAACTTGAGCTTGTCGAATGCGTCGATCTCCTCGGACACGTGGACGTGGTAGCTGTTGGTGATGTAGCCCTTGTCCGTCACGCCCGGGATGATGCCAAAACGACGCTGCAGGCACTTGGCGAACTTGTAGGTCGTCGACTCAAGCGGGGTACCGTACAGCGAGAAGTCAATATCGCTTTCGGCCTTCCACTCCGCGCACTTGTCGTTCATGCGCTGCATGACGGCCATGGCAAAGGGCGTGCCCTCCTTCTCGGTGTGGCTGTGGCCCGTCATGTACTTAACGCACTCATACAGGCCGGCATAACCCAGACTAATGGTGGAGTAACCGCCCACGAGCAACTTGTCGATCGTCTCGCCCTTCTTCAGGCGGGCGAGGGCACCGTACTGCCAAAGAATCGGTGCGGCATCCGAAAGCGTACCCATCAGACGCTCATGACGGCACAGCAGGGCGCGGTGGCACAGCTCAAGGCGCTCGTCGAAGATCTTCCAGAACTTATCCATGTCCTGATGCGAGCTCAGCGCGACATCGGGCAGGTTGATGGTCACAACGCCCTGGTTAAAGCGACCGTAGTACTTGGGCTTGTTCGGGTCATAGTTCAGCGCGTTGGCCACGTTGTTAAATCCGTTACCGGAGCGGTCGGGCGTCAGGAAGCTGCGGCAACCCATGCAGGTATAGCAGTCGCCGTTGCCCGCGGTCTCGCCCTTCGACAGCTTGAGCTCGCGCATCTTCTTCTCGGAGATGTAGTCGGGCACCATGCGCTTGGCGGTGCACTTCGCAGCCAGCTGAGTCAGGTAGAAGTACGGGGAATCCTCGTGAACGTTATCGTCCTCGAGCACGTAGATGAGCTTGGGGAACGCCGGGGTGATCCACACGCCGGCTTCGTTCTTAACGCCCTCATAGCGCTGACGAAGCGTCTCCTCCACAATCATGGCAAGGTCATGCTTCTCCTGGGGCGTACGGGCCTCATTGAGATACATAAAGACCGTCACGAACGGCGCCTGGCCATTCGTGGTCATAAGGGTCACGACCTGATACTGAATCGTCTGAACGCCGCGACGGATCTCGTCACGCAGGCGGTCCTCAACAACCTCGCGGACCTTTTCGGGAGATGCGGAAACGCCGAGCTCCTCGAGCTCGCGGGCGACCTCGCCGCGAATCTTTTGACGGCTCACCTCGACGAACGGGGCAAGATGGGTCAGCGAAATCGACTGGCCACCGTACTGGGAGGAAGCAACCTGAGCGATGATCTGCGTCGCGATGTTGCAGGCAGTCGAGAAGCTGTGCGGCTTCTCGATCAGCGTGCCCGAAATAACAGTACCGTTCTGGAGCATATCCTCCAGGTTCACCAGGTCGCAGTTATGCATGTGCTGGGCAAAGTAGTCCGAATCATGGAAGTGAATCAGACCCTCATTGTGAGCATCCACAATCTCCTGGGGCAGCAGCACACGCTGGGTCAGGTCCTTGGAGATCTCGCCGGCCATGTAGTCACGCTGAACGGAATTGACGGTCGGGTTCTTGTTGGAGTTCTCCTGCTTGACCTCTTCGTTGTTGCACTCAATCAGCGACAGAATCTTGTCGTCGGTCGTGTTCTTCTGGCGCTTCAGGCTCTGAACATAGCGATAGATGATGTAATGGCGAGCGACCTCGTAGCAGTCGAGACGCATAATCTCGTCCTCGACCAGATCCTGAATCTCCTCGACCGACACGGTGTGGCCCGCGTTCTCGCATGCCTCGGCGACGTTTTGTGCCGCGTAAACCACCTGGCGGTCGGTAAGACGAGAGCTCTCCTCGACCTCCAAGTTTGCGGCGCGGATGGCATTGACAATCTTATCGATGTCAAAGACAACCTCGGTGCCGCTGCGCTTGATGATCTTCATCCTCTTGCCTCTTTCGCGTCGAAATCGTATTGCGCTTCAGAGCCAAACGATGCCCGGCAGGGCTTGCCCCTGTCTTGCGGCGCCGTCGCGCAATCTGTGTTTTCGAAAACCATAGGCCCTCATGCGGACAATCCTCGCAGCCAATCAAGGGGCTCGAAGATCCATCCAAATGGGGCGAATAAGGTCCTCGTTCTCTGTCCGCCATCTATCATACGACAAAGAGGCATCTATATCCTGTATTCTTTTTTTAGGTCAAACACAACATATAGTGTTTCAGCAGGTCAAAGCAATTAGTCATTTTGCAGACGCATTAATTATGAGGGGTTCTTGGCAAGTCGGTAAAACGTTACCAACACGGCTACCTGCATGGCAGTTATAAAACCCCCTTAGTCAAGCCGCTGACAAATCCTACCAAAACCAAGCCGCTCACGCCAAAAGAATCCAAAAGATTATGCTTGACCAACATGTTGCGGTCACGGTCGGCCAGGACGTATGCAACCTGCCGGCACCTCTACGGGGACCTTGGATCAATATTTGCTGGCATATTTGACGGCGTGCTTGGTAGCAAAACAAAACAGCTCAGAGGACATAGCCTCTGAGCTGCGAACATTTGGTGGGCGTTAGAAGATTTGAAC
>CAJMRZ010000220.1 GCA_905215945.1 uncultured bacterium
GCGTTATTCCCTCGCTGTATGCCTGGTACAACATCGTGGCAAACTGGGATCCGTATGGAAACACCCAAGGCATCAAGATTGCTATCGCCAACAACGATCGAGGCACCCAAAACGACTTGGTGGGTGAGCTCAACGCTGGCGACAAAGTGGTCGACCAGCTCAAGGAGAATCATCAGTTGGGCTGGACGTTCGTCGACTCGACGGCCGATGCCAAGGAGGGCGTCGAGAGCGGCGAGTACTATGCCGCTATCGTGATTCCCAAGAACTTCTCGGATAACCTGGTTTCGATGCTCGACGGCAACTACCATCAGCCCAAGCTCACGTACTACGTCAATGAGAAGAAGAGCGCCATTGCGCCCAAGGTTACCGATACCGGTGCAAACACCATCGAGGAGCAGATCAACTCGGAATTTGTCTCTACGGTAGGCAAGACTGTTGCCGGTATCGCCAAGGATGCTGGTGTCGATTTAAAGGACAAGGCAACCCAGACTCAGGACTCGCTGGCAAGTTCGGTGTCCGAGGCGTCCGACACCTTGGGCGAGGTGCGCGATTCGATTGGCGACATGAATGCCGCTATCGATAAGACGAGTGGCGCTATCGCCTCGGCTGATGCGGCACTTGCCGGCTTGCAAGGCCAGGCACCGTCGCTGACGCAGGCGATCTCCCAGGGCAACGACCTGCTGAGCGAAGCTCGCACCACGGCGGGCAACTCCATCACCTCGCTCTCCAAGGCGCTCTCGGAAGGCAGCCTTGCGCTCACCAAGACGTCGGCCTCTGCGAACGCTGCCATCGGCAAGCTGACGGGCGCGGTCACATCTACGACCACCCGTATCGATAACTCGCTCGAGTCTCTTCAAGCGACGATCGACCACAATAAGGCCGTTATCGGGCACTTGGAGATTCTCGCCAATGACACGTCGACAGGTTCCGAGGAAATTGACGCGCGCATTGTATCGACCATCGATTTGCTTCGAGAGCAGAATGAAAAGCTTCAGAGCATCAAGGACGGTCTGTCCGCGCAGTCGAGCGCCATGGCGAATGACGCAGCGGCTGTTTCGGGTGCCAGTGACGCTATCAATAACGCAATTCATACCGGTGCGACCAACCTTGGCCAAGCCCAGACGGACTCGGGCCAAAACGCGCTGCCGAAGGCCTCGAGCGCGCTCGACTCTTTTGCTGCCGTTTCGGGCGACCTGACCGGTATCGTCTCGGGTATGACACCTACACTTGCAAATGCGCGCGGCACGTTGGCGCAGCTTAGCGCTACGCTCGGCCAGGCCAAGACCACGCTGTCCCAGACCGATTCCTCGCTTGCCAAGGTCCAGGACAAGCTTGCAACCGCCGCCAATGACATCGCGGCGCTGCAGACCTCCGAGTCCATGGGCGAGCTGGCCGATCTGATGGGCGTCGATGTCAATGACGTGGCAGATTTCATGGCATCTCCGGTTGAGCTGACGTCCAAGTCAATCTATCCGGTCAAGAGCTTTGGCTCGGGCATCGCGCCCTTCTACACCAATCTGGCGCTGTGGGTAGGCGGCTATGTGCTCATCGCTATCTACAAGCTCGAGGTCGACCGCGAGGGCATCGGTAGCTTTACGGCGCGTCAGGGCTACTTTGGCCGCTGGCTGCTGATGGTGATCCTGGGTGCGTTCCAGGCCATTATCGTTACGGTGGGCGACCTGGTCATTGGCGTTCAGTGCGTCAATCCGCTGCTCTTTGTGCTGGGCGGCATCGCTATCTCGTTCACTTACGTCAACATCATCTATGCGCTGTCCACCACGTTTAAGCATATCGGTAAGGCAATTGGCGTCATCCTCGTCATTGTGCAGATTCCCGGTTCGTCGGGCATGTATCCCATCGAGATGATGCCCGGCTTCTTCCAATGGCTGCATCCGCTGCTGCCCTTCACCTATGGCATCAACCTGCTGCGCGAGACCGTCGGTGGCATGTATTCGTTCAACTACCTGTTTAACCTGTGCATCCTGGGCGTGTTCTTGATCGTGGCGCTCTTTATCGGTCTGCAGCTGCGCCCGTTGCTGCTCAACCTCAATCTGCTCTTTGATAAGCAGCTTTCCACGACGGGCCTCATGATCTGCGAGTCCAACGACCTGCCGCGCCAGCGCTATTCGCTGCGCACGGCCATGCGTGTCATGCTCGATTCGGATTCGTACCGTCGCGAGCTGCTCGATCATGCCGTGGCGTTTGAGCATCGCTACCCCTACTACATCAAGGGCGGTTTTGCCGCTGTGGTGGGCGTTCAGGTCCTGCTCTTTGTCCTGTCGACGGTTCTCGATATCGACAATAACGGCAAGATTATCCTGCTCGTTATCTGGATCATTTCGGTTATCGCCATCTGTGGCTGGCTCATCAACATCGAGTACATCCGCGCGAGCCTCAATACCCAGATGCGTATCTCGGCACTTTCGGACGAGGACCTTCGCCGCGAGATGCGCGAGCACACGGCTGCCATCCCTGCTGCCCGTCGCATGTTTGGTCTCAATGCCAGCGAGCGGGGCACCAAGGACAGCGAACAGCCCACGAGCCGTCTGCCGCATATCGGTGCGCATCGTAAGGCTCAAGATGCCGACGGCGTTGACAACGTAAGCGGAAACGACGGGGACACCACCCCACTTGGTAAGCACTCTAAAGGAGGTGAGGCATAAATGAAAAACATCCTGCACCTGTTTAAGCGCGATGTCCAAAATGTGTCTCGCTCCGTGATCGGCTTGGTTGTTGT
>CAJMRZ010000221.1 GCA_905215945.1 uncultured bacterium
CGGAGTCGGGCACGCCGATGACCAGGTCGGCCTCGACGGGCTCCTCGTGTGCCAGCTGACGGCCCATGTCGTAACGGCAGGCGTAAACGCTCTTGCCGTTCATGATGGAGTCGGGGCGGGCAAAGTAGACCTGCTCAAAGATGCAGTTGGCGGGCTCTTCGGCTGCAGGCACGCCCTGCTCGGATACCAGACCCTCAGCGCTGATGCGTAAGATCTCGCCGGGACGGACGTCACGGACGTACTCGGCACCCACGATGTCGAGTGCGCAGGTCTCGGAAGCAACGACCCAACCGCCGGCGCGCGTGACATGGACGGCGGAGTCGACCGTCCCGGCGCCGTCCTGCGACGGCAGCTGCGAAACGGATGCGGCATCGGCCTGGTCCAAACCCTCGTCCACCAGCTTGCCCAGCACGAGCGGGCGAATGCCGTGCGGATCGCGGAATGCGTAGAGCGCCTGCTCGTTGATGAGCGTCATGGCGTAGCCGCCGCGCACGAGCTCCATGGTCTTGCGAATGCCCTCGCGCAGATGGCCAGTACGCTGAGTAAAGTAGCCGATGAGTTTGGTCGCGACCTCGGAATCCGAGTTGGAGAGGAACGGCACGCCCAGCTCGATCAGCTGGCGGCGCAGCTCGTCGGTGTTGACCAGAGTGCCGTTGTGAGCAAGCGCGATAATGACGCTGTTGATGGTGGAAAGATGCGGCTGCGAGGCTTCCCAGCTCTTGGCGCCGGCGGTGCCATAGCGCACGTGGCCCACGGCCAGCTGGCCGGAGAGCGTCGACAGGTCGGCGTTGGAGAACACGCGATCGAGCAGTCCCAGGTCTTTGCGAACCATAACCGTGCCGCCATCACCCACGGCGATTCCCGCCGATTCCTGGCCGCGATGCTGTAGCGCGCGCAGACCAAAGTACGTCAGTCGAGCCACGTCGCGATCGGGCGCCCACACACCAAAAATGCCGCATTCCTCATGCAGCTGGTCGGAGTCCGGATCATACGTCGACATGGTCTTCACCTGTCCCGCGGCACGCTCGGCCGCGCGGATGGTTTCTTGAGACATGGCATCCCCTCAGAGCCTCGTTATTTGGCGTTACCTGCCCTATTATACGCACGGCAAGACAAGCACTCCCGCGCATGAACAGCGCTTTTTAAAAGCCCACCGAGCTTATAATCCGTTTTGCAGCCAAACATTTTATTGGGCAACCGCCTCGGGGCCGACGATCCCGCATACTTCCGTTGCGACGTGTCTCGCCCGCCGTTGGGGCTTGCATTGTTGCAATTGGGACGTTCGTCCTGTCTTTTGGCAGGTCGGCGGCGTATCCTTGTACCTACAGCAAAACGAGAAAGGTTATGTATGGATCGAAACGAACTCGACCCCAGCGTCCCCAGCGCCACGGAGGTCAAGAAGATCCCCCTCATCATTAAGGTGTACGCCGTCCTGTGCATCCTGTCCGGCGTGGGCACGCTCCCTTCGGTCGGCGCCTTTATGTGGCAGGTCATCACCGCGCTCATCAACGGCAACGCCGCCGCCAAGCTCGGCGACAACACGCTCGTCGCGGTCGGCCTTATCGTCGCCGGCATCATGCTCTCGGCTGCCAGTGCTGTCATCTTGATCATCTTTGGCCTAGACCTCATCAAGAACCAGCGTCGCAATGCCGCCCGTCTGTCCTATATCCTTATCGCGTTTACCGTCGTCGAGCTTTTGGTTGACGTGATGCTCCAGGGCATCGGGCCCTTCTTGCTGCGCCCTGCCATCCAGCTCGGCATCCTCGTCGCACTTTCGGCCACCGTCGACCCCACGCTGCGCCAGGAGCGCGAGCTGCAGCGCCGCCTGCAGGAGATGCTCGACCGCGACGCCGCCGCCGAGGGCATGCTCGGGCGCGATGAAACCGGCGAAGGCTACATCAAGCTCAACTACTTCAACCTGTTCTGGGTATTCTTTGTCTGCTGCATACTCGGCCTGGTCCTGGAGGATATCTGGCATATGACCGTCAACGATCCGGGTGTCTACCAGGACCGCGCCGGTATGCTGTTTGGCCCCTTCAGCCCCATCTACGGCTTTGGTGCCGTGCTCATGACCATGGTGCTCAACCGCTTCTATAAAAAGAACCCCATCATCATTTTCCTGGTGAGCGCCCTGCTCGGCGCCAGCTTTGAGGTGTTCGTGGGCTGGTTTATGCAGACCGCGTTTGGCGTGGTCTCGTGGAGCTACTCGCACATAACGCTGTTCGGTATGCCCGACCCGCTCGTGGTCCTCACGGGCGGACGCACCTGCACGGGCTTCGCCTGTCTGTGGGGCCTGGGCGGCCTCATCTGGATCAAGCTGCTGCTGCCGAGGCTGCTCAAGCTCATCAACATGATTCCGTGGAAGAGCCGCTACTCGGCTACCGTCATCTTCACCATCATTATGCTGGTCGATGGCGTTATGACACTGCAGTCGCTCGACTACTGGTACCAGCGCGTCAACGGCACGGAACCGGATATTCCCGTTGCGCAGTTCTACGGCAAGTACTTCGATAATGACTTTATGGAGAATCGCTTCCAGAGCATGACCATGAGCCCCAAGGATGCCACGCGCGTATAACGCTGCGCATTCCCACCGCACAAGAAAGCCCGCCGGCAGTTCATTCACAAGTGAACTGCGCCCCAAATCTTGGACGCCCTAAATAGCGACTAGGCCGCGAGGGCC
>CAJMRZ010000222.1 GCA_905215945.1 uncultured bacterium
GCCCGCCTGTGCATGGACGGCTACGAGCACGTCTCGATTGCCTCGCTCGCCCCCGATCTGCCCTGTGTCACCTTTAGCGGCCTTTCCAAGTCGCACATGATCGCGGGCTATCGCATTGGCTGGATGGTGCTTTCGGGCAACCAGCGCTGCATGAGCGACTTCATCATGGGCATCAACATGCTCTCCAACATGCGCCTGTGCTCCAACGTGCCGGCTCAGTCGATCGTCCAGACGGCGCTCGGCGGCCATCAGTCGGTCAACGACTACATCCGTCCCGGCGGTCGTGTCTACGAGCAGCGCAACTTTGTGTATGAGGCGCTCAACAAGATCGACGGCATCTCGGTGGTCAAGCCGCGCGCGGCGTTCTACATCTTCCCCAAGATGGATGTTAAGAAGTTCAACATCACCGATGACGAGCAGTTTGCCCTCGACCTGCTGCACGAGAAGAAGATTCTGATCACGCGCGGCGGCGGCTTTAACTGGGCCGAGCCCGATCACTTCCGCATCGTGTACCTGCCGCGCATGGAAGTGCTCAAAGAGTCGCTCGAAGACCTCGCCGATTTCTTCGATCATTACCGCCAGAGCTAAGGGATAGAGGCCCCATACAATCGAAAGCTCCCTGCAGTTGCTTGGCTGCGGGGAGCTTTCTTGAATCGGCGGAACTAAATAACGATTCCGTTGCAGTGGTCGATTTCGTGCTGGATGATCTCGGCGGTGTAGCCCGAGAAGTTTTTGATGCGGTGAACGAAGTTCTCGTCCAAATACTCAACCTTAATGCGGCGATAGCGGGTACAGGGACGCTCGCCGGTCAGCGAGAGGCATCCTTCGCTCGTCTGATAGGCATTGACCTGCTCAAGAATTTGAGGGTTGTACATCAGGAGTGTCCTGTTGCCGTCCTTTACGCAGATGATGCGTTTGCGCACGCCGATCATGTTGGCGGCGAGGCCCACGCACTCGCGCTCATGCTCGTGGAGTGTATCCAGGAGATCCTGCCCGGTTGCGGCATCGTCGGGTCCCGCGTCTTCGGAAGGCAGACGCAAAAAGAACTCGGATTTCATGATGGGCTTAATCATGGCGGGCTCCTCATGTCTTATGCTTTCGTGGACTTTTAATAATAGCGCGGAAGGAAAGCTGTGCGTCCGCGTTACAATCTTTCGATGTTGGACCATGTTGCCAGATTCGTCGTGTACGGCGTCTGGCGTAAGTCTAGGGCTCATTTTTCGCCCTGGACCGTTCCTCTGGGGCGATGCGACTGTCGTTCCAAGAGGAAGGAAATGCATGGGGAGCAAATCTCAGCAACAAGTTCAAGTAACGCCATCGGCCTCTGCGGCGATTCTCGTCGTAATGTATATTGCAGCCTTTGTTGCCGCGTTTAACGAGAACATCATTAACGTGGCGTTGCACGACATTATGGCAGCCTTTTCGGTGAGTGCCACCACGGCACAGTGGCTCGTCTCGGGCTACATGATCGTGACGTCGATTTTTACGGCCATCATGGCCTTCCTGTCCGGCCGTTTCTCGACGCGCAAGCTGCTGTTTTTCGCATGCGGATGCATGGTCGCCGGCGAAGTCCTGTGCCTGGTCGCTCCGTCGTTTAGCGTTTTGCTGCCAAGTCGTATTTTGCAGGCTGCAGGATCGGGCATCTTGTTCCCGCTCATGATGAACGTGGTGCTGTCTTGCGCCCCGCGCGAGAAGCTCGGTTTGTATCTGAGCCTGGGCGGCGCCTGCATTACGCTAGGACCGGCGTTTGGACCCGTGATTAGCGGTCTTATGTGCACGTTATTTGGCTGGAGGGCGGTGTTCGTAGTGCCGCTGGTGGGCGGCATTGTGGTCGCTGCAGCGGGCGTTAAGCTTGTTCAGAATGTCGGAGAGCGCTCGAACACCACGCTTGATATTCTGTCGGTTGTTTTGCTCGCCGCCGGCATTACGGCATTTGTGTATTCCGTAGGCGAGTTCTCGACCAATCTGATTGCCGGCATCGTGGCGCTTTTCGCCGCCATTGTGCTGCTCGGCCTGTTTGCGGCCCGTCAGCTCAAGCTCGAGCATCCGGTGCTTAACGTGCGTCCCATGGCGAGCTTTCGCTTTTGGCCTGCGTGTTTGCTTGTGGTGGTGTCGATGATGACGACGTTCTCGATGAGCGTTTTGTTGCCGCTCTATTTTGAGGGCGCATACGGCATGACCGCACTTATTGCGGGCTTGCTCATTTTGCCGGCGATTGCCTGCAACGCCGTGACCTCGATTGTGGGCGGACGCGTGATGGACGCCCGTGGCGCATGGCCGCTGCTGCCGGTCGGTTTTGCCCTGATTGCCGTGGGGCAGACTGCCATCTCGATGACGGCGGCAAGCATGAACATCGGCGTCGTCGTGGCGCTGACCGTTGTTGTGTATGCCGGAGTCGGTTTGGTGCTGAGCCCCTCGCAAACGGCCGGCTTGGAGACGCTGCCTGCCGCTGAGCATCCCCACGGAACGGCATTGCTCAACACGTGGAACATGATTGCCGCATCGTTTGGCCCGTCGCTGTTTATCGGCCTGCTCTCGAGTTCTGCGGCGACTGCCGGCGCCGCTGGCGTTGCGACCGACGTTGCCCAGGCGATTGGATTTGCGGCAGCCGTGCGTGTGGCGGCTGTAATTGCCGTGGTCGGATTTGTGGTATCGGTTGTGTACGCTCGC
>CAJMRZ010000223.1 GCA_905215945.1 uncultured bacterium
AAGCCATAAGCTCCTCGCGCTCCTTAAGGATACGGCGGGACTTCTGCCACTCCTCGGGATAGCTCATGCGGATCTCGTCGAGGATATTGAAGAACACGTCGGCGTCGATGACCTTGAACTGAGCGTTCTTGCCGAAAGGCGGCTTGGCTTCCTCGATCAGCCCTTCGAGCTCATCGACCAAGCTGACGATCCTATCGCCAGGAAAATTCTCGCCCGGCATCCGGTCTCCTTTCATAGGTAACATATCATCGTGCTAGTTTACCACATGCCACCAGGCAATAAGAAACGTCACGAAAAGCGATGTTTGAGCGCTTCGACCACGTTGGACGGGACAAACGTCGATACATCGCTGCCGAGCGAGGCGATCTGGCGAACAACCGAGCTCGAGATATAGCCGTACTGCGGCGCACTCATGACAAAGATGGACTCCAGCTCGCTATCCAGGCGATAGTTAAGGTCGGCCTGCTGCAGCTCATATTCAAAGTCGGTCATGGCGCGCAGGCCCTTGACCACGGCCCCCGCCCCCTGCTCGCGAGCGAAGTCGACCAAGAGGCCGGTAAAGGGCAGGACCTCGACGCCGTCGATATCACCGAGCGCCTCGCGGGCCAGCGCCACGCGCTCATCGAGCATAAACGTGGTGCCCACGCCGTTTTTACCCTGCGACTCGGCAACAGCGACGATCACGCTGGGAAAGATGCGGCGGGCGCGGCGGATCACATCGATATGGCCAAACGTGATGGGATCGAAGGTGCCCGGGACGATCACGCGGTTGATGGTGTCATTCATGGGCGTCCTCCTGAAACGTCGTGGCATCATTGTTGTCAGCATCGGTGCCGGCGCTATCGCCCTCACCATCGTCATCGCCGACCCGACGGAGCAGGTCGACCGAGGTAATGCCGTAGCGCTTCTCACGTACAGTCTCAAAGCCTGCCGGATGCGCGCCCGCATCGGCGGCGGCATGCTCAAACAGGGCAAAAGCGCCAAGTGCAAGCAGACCCTGCTGGGCCAGGTCCTGCAGCAGCTCCTCGACCGGCTCGGCACCAAAAGCATAGGGCGGGTCGAGCAGGACCAAATCAAAGGGACCTCCCGGTACACGACCGCGCGAGGCACTCGCCAGCATGTCGCCCGTGACCACGCGCCAACGCGCACGGTCACGGCAGAGCGACTCGATATTCTTGGTAATGAGCCGCGCGGCGTTGCGATCGATCTCGAACGTCGTGAGCGAGCGAGCCCCACGAGAGAGCATCTCTAACCCTAAGGCACCGGAGCCGCCAAAGGCGTCCAGCACACGGACCTCGTCCAGATCGAAGTCGAATGCCGACATGACCATAGATGCGCACGCCTCGCGTACGCGATCAGTCGTGGGGCGGGTGACATCGCGACCACGGGGCTCCTCGATCTTACGACCGCGCCATTCGCCGCCGATGATTCTCATCCTCCGCTGACCTCCTTAAAAATGTGTCGATATCGCATGGCGACCGCATCGCGCAGGGGGCGCGTCGCCACGGAGTCAAGGGTGCAAGCATACCGCAAGAGCTCGACCGCGTCCAAATGGGCCCACTCGATCAGTTCCTCGTCGGCATCCAGGTCGACAAAGCGCAGGGTCACACCACCATGCTGGCGATAACCCAGGATTTCGCCCTCATGGCGCAGGCGCAGGTCCATCTGGGCGAGCGTAAAGCCATCCGAGGTTTTTTCGAGCGATTGCAGACGATCTTGCGCCGCCGATGCGCCGCCGTTGCCCTTGGAGTGCGTCATGACCAGGCACGTGCCCGACACGCCGCCACGGCCCACGCGGCCGCGCAGCTGGTGCAGGGCAGCCAAACCAAAGCGCTCACCGTTCTCGATAACCATGACGGTGGCATTGGGCACGTCGACGCCCACCTCGACCACCGTAGTCGAGACGAGCACGTCAATCTCGCCACGCTTGAAGGCGTCGATCACGCGACCCTTCTCCTCCGCTGGCATGCGGCCGTGAAGGCGCTCGATGGCAAGCCCCGGCAACGCCAGGCGCAGGCAGTCGAGCTCGGTTGCCGTATCGTGCAGCGGAACGGGGACCGTCACGCGACCCTCGTCGTCGCGGGCAATACCGGGCACGTCCTCCAGCTCATCGGCCGAGTCACTCGGCTCCACGAGTGGGCAAATCACGTAGGCCTGCTGACCCTTTTCATGCGCCTCGCGAATGGCGCCATAGGCGAGGTCGCGGCTCGACTCGGTGAGCACGCGTGTCGTCACGCCAGCGCCGGGGACAGGCCGATGGCGGATGATGCTCGTGTCCAGATCGCCGTAGACCGAAAGTGCCAACGTGCGCGGGATGGGCGTCGCCGTCATAACGAGCAAATCAGCACCCGGGCCCTTCGCGCGCAGGGCGTTGCGTTGGCCGACGCCAAACCGGTGCTGTTCATCGATGACCACGAGCGACAGATGCTTGAACGCAACGTTATCCGAAAGCACCGCGTGGGTGCCAAAGAGCACGTCAAGCTCGCCCGATTCCAGCTGTGCATGGATGCGCTCGCGCTCTGCTGCCGGCGTGGCACCCGTCAGAAGCGCCCAGGACATGCCGGCCTGCGAGAGCAGAGGGCCGGTCTTATCGGCATATTGGCGCGCCAGCACGCCCGTGGGCGCCATGACGCAAGCTTGCGTGCCGCTATCGGCAGCCACA
>CAJMRZ010000224.1 GCA_905215945.1 uncultured bacterium
ATGTCATCACCCCCGAGGAGTACGAGCACCGCACCAGCCAGCACGAATAACCTTCCAAAAAGGGACAGGTTTGTTTTGGCAGGTTTTATCTGCGAAAACATTAAACGGCCGACCGCGCAAGCAAAAGCGTGGCCGGCCGTTATTTGTATGCCCCCCGATGTAGGCATACCGCTCGTCTAACTAGGGGTTGCAATCGTCGCGTTCCGCGTTACCCTAATGGGCGCATTGTTTCCAAATTGTTAACGAGGGGTTGCCGTAATGGCCGACGAGCACGAAACAGAAAGCAAGGCATGGGCAATTGAGGCCGCTGCGGCAGAGGCGGCGTCGCGTGCTGCCGAGGAGGTGCATCGTCCTCCCGTAGTGCCGATGGAGCGCGTGGTCGATCGCGATGTTATCGAGCGGGGCGAGCGCGCTGGTCGCAAGCGCAGCCAGGAGCCGGGCTTTCCGCGCTTTTTTGCCGAGCTCAATCTGGGCCTGATCCTCACGGCCTTTGCCATCGTTGCGTTTAAAACCCCTAATCACTTTGCTTTTGGCGGCACCTCGGGCGTGTCGGTCATTCTGTCCACGCTGTTTCCGACCCTGCCCGTCGGCGTCTTTATGTGGATTATCAACGCGGTTCTCGTCGTTTTGGGTTTTATCTTTTTGGAGCGTAAAGCAATCCTGTGGAGCGTCTTTGCCTCGTTTGCGCTGTCCGCCTATGTTTCGCTGTTTGAGCTCTTTATTCCGACCGATGTCTCGATGACGGGCGATATGTGGCTCGACCTGTGCTTTGCCGTGATTCTGCCGGCGCTCGGCAGCGCCATCGTCTTTGATATTGGTGCCTCGACGGGCGGCACGGACATTCTCGCCATGATCCTCAAACGTCGCACGACGCTCGAGATTGGCCGCGCCCTGCTGTTGGTCGATATCGGCATCGTGACCATCGCGGCCTTCTTGTACGGCCCGCGCGTCGGTCTGTATTGCGTGCTCGGCCTGTTTGCCAAGACGCTTGTGGTCGACAAAGCCATCGAGAGCATCCACCTGCGTAAAGTCTGCACGGTCATTTGCTCCGAGCCCCTTAAGGTCGAGGAGTTTATCGTCAAGCATCTCAACCGTACGGCGACTATCAGCCGCGGCTACGGTGCTTTCTCGGGCAAGTGCGTGACGGTGATCATGAGCGTGCTAAGCCGTCGCGAGGCCGTGCAACTGCGCCGCTATGCGCGCGAAGTCGATTCGGGTGCCTTTATCACGATTGTCGACAGCTCCGAGATCGTCGGCAAGGGTTTCCGCGGAACGAACTAACGCAGACGTATTCAACGAACCGCCTGCCGGCGCCGTGTACCTTGCAAATCGGTCATCTTTGAGTATTTGACCCCACATTGGGCAATAATGATGCTAAAGACATCGTTTGCGATCCAAGTGATTCGTTCAAGATACGAAGGGATGATTCTATGTTCTGCTCGCAGTGTGGCGCCCCCATGGGCGATAACGACAAGTTCTGCGGCACGTGTGGTGCCCCCAATGCCGGTGCCGCAGCCTCTGCCCCTCAGGGTCAGCCCCAGCAGTTTGTTCCGCAACCGCCCGTGGCGAATGCGTCCAAGGGCTGTGTGGCTCAGGCGTTTGAGGATATGACCAAGACTCCGGGCGTGCTGCAGCGCGTGTGCCAGATTGCCTTTTTACCGGCGCTGATTTGTGTTGTGTCGGTACTCGTGCTGTTTATTCCCGTTATTGGCGGCATTGCAGCTGCCATCGGCTTTTTGGCAGCTTGCATTGCGAGCGTGTGTGGTTCCGGCTTTGGTATTGAGTGGGGTCGCGATCTGTCGCTCAAGGTTGATGGCGGTATGGATCGTCCACTCATGCGTTCCACGTCGTTTGGCCTCGGAGTCTTTTCGAGCGTTATCTCGGTCGTGCTCGAGGTTATCGCTGCCATTCCCGTTATCGGTGTAGTGCTTTCGCTGGTGGAGAGCGTGGTAATTGGCGCCGCGGGCTCGTATTCTTATTACGGCTCTTATGCGCTCGAGGCTGCGCTGTTCGGTTCGCTCGGCCTGCTTGTCCTGGCGCTGATTGCCTCGGCGATTCTGGGTGTCTTCTTTAAGATGTTTGCCGACATCGCCGTGATGCACTTTGCGGTGACCGGTCGCGTCGAGAGCGCGTTTTCGCTCGATAAGGTCTGGGCGGCCTTTAAGCACAACAAGACCAAGCTGTTCTGCGCTTCGTTCCTTCCCGAGTTTTTGACGGGTCTGGTCGCCAACGTTGTCACATGGATCCTGACGTTCGTCTTTGGCACCATTGCCTCTGTCGGTATGTATAGCTACTACTACCGTCCTTCGGCTATTGAGGCGCTTGTTACCGGCGGTGGCATCACGCTCGTATTGTTCTTGGTGCTGACAGCGTTTGTCACGGTATTCCTTACGGTCTTTGGCAAGATGCTCAAGCATCGTGCCGTTGGCTATTGGGTAGCGCGTTATGCAGCTGAATGGGCTGATGAGGATAAGGATGACGTCCTGACCTTTGTGCTGCCGTTTGAGAAGAAGTCTGCTCCGGCTGGTTTTAGCACCGACGCAGCGCCCGTATCCGATTCCGCTGCGGCGCCTGCGCCCGAGCCCGAGCCCGAGCCTGAGTCTGAGCCTGAGCCCGAGCCTGAGCCTGAGCCTGAGCCTGAGCCTGAGCCCGCGC
>CAJMRZ010000225.1 GCA_905215945.1 uncultured bacterium
GGAGCCCACTTCTCAAAACAAGGCAGGCACCCCGGCCCTCGTCCGTGAACTCTTCCGCTGGGCGAGCCATAGACGCCACGCACCGATGCGATAAAGCAGTGGCTTGAAATTGGTGCTATATTCAGCATGAGTTGTTTAATGCTAGTACGGGAGGCTGATATGGGGCTGTTCAAGAAGAAAAACCCGCAGGATGCCTTTGATTCCGATGTGTTTACCATCACGGATACGATTTTGGACCCGCCGCGGTTTACATTTTTGCCGGCTATCTACCAGGATGCCACGCGCCGCAAGTGGGCCGTGCATCAGCGCGGCGGCGAGCCGAAGATTTTTGACTATGCGGATGTGCTGCAGTGCGAGATTGCCGAGATCGGAAATCCCGAGGATGTGCCGGAGCTCAGCAAACGCGAACTGGCTCAGCAGATTTTGATTAATCCAGCTCAGGCTACCAAAAACAACGCTGCCAAGCGTAATATGTGCCTTGGTATGGGTGTCATCGTTGCCGTGCAAACCGGCAAGGATGAGATTTCGAAGCTTGAGATTCCGGTGACCGCGGGCGAAGTCAAGCGAGACTCCGGCCTATATCGGTCGTATCGGAACGTTGCGGAGCAGATCAAAGAAGCCTTCGACGCCATGAGGCGTCCGGAGCAATGATTCCTGCAGCATCAAGCGGTTGAGGAGTCTTGCCCATGTCGAGTGAACCATATGCGATTCCGCCCAAAGATCGCGCCTTTGAGGGTATTCTTTGGTATATCAAACATTATGACCTGCAGAGTGGCGACCGGCTGCCCGCCGAGCGTGTGCTCTGTGAAGAGCTGGGCGTGTCGCGCACGGCGTTGCGTGCTGCGATCACGCGCCTTATTTCGTGCGGAACTTTGGAAAGCCGCCGCGGTTCGGGCACCTATGTGTGTCCTCCCAAACCGCTGAACATCTTTCAGGAAACATGGAACTATACGCAGGCGGTGGAGAGGGTTGGCTCAAAGTCGACCGCGCGCCTGGTTTGGTCCAAGGTCGTGTATGCCGATATCGATCTTGCCCAAAAAGCCCAGATCGACCTGGGCATGCCGCTCTTCTGCATTCGGCGCGTGCGTGTGGTCAACGGTTCCCCGGCATCGATCGAGACGGCTTACGTCAATCTGTCTTTGTGCCCCTCGCTTCCCGATCACGATTTTGAGCAGGAAAGCCTCTACGACGTTTTGCTCAAGGAGGGGAATGTCCATGTGACGCACGGCAAGGAGCATATTTCCATCAGCCGTCTGAACGCCGACGAGGCCAAGTTGCTGAATGCTCAGGAGGGCACGCCGGTGTTTTACAAGGCTTCGCACGAGCGCGACGAGACCGATGGCTTTGTCGAGTATTGCAAGTCCGTGATTCTGCCGACCAAGTATCGTTTTGCCGATAACGGCGAGGCAGACGGCGTTGCGACGAAGGTAGGTGTCGAATGGCTGATGCAGTAGAAGACTTGCCGGTTTACAAGCAAATTCGCCGCTGCATTGCTGAGCGAATCGAGCGCGGCGACTACCCGACGGGCTCGATGATTCCGTCCGAAAACGAGCTGGCCGAGGAGTTTGGCACGACGCGCCTGACAATCCGAAGTGCCATGGACGAGCTGGTCAAAAGTGGCCAGATTCGTCGGGGACAGGGCAAGGGCGCCTTTGTGGGACACAAGTGGTTTGACGAGCACGAACGCAAGGGCGGCTTCCGTCAGTCGGTTCTGGCGTCGGGTGCGACGCCGTCGGTGCGCATCCTGGCGCGCTCCAAACGCTACGCCGGCCCGTATTACGCCGACCTGTTTGACATCGCCGAGGACGATCTGCTTTACTCGGTGCGCCGTCTCAACTGCATTGATGGTGAGCCCGTATCGATCGAGATGACGCTGATTCCGTGTCTGCTGTTTCCGGGCATCGAAGACGTGGACATTTCGGTCTTCAGCCTGTTCGAGACCTATGACATGTTGGGGCGCAAGCCGGACAAGTCGATTGAGAAACTCGATATTGAAGCGCTGGGCGCACGCGATGCGAGTTTGCTCAATCTTGAACCGGGCGATCTGGCACTCGTACTGGAATGCCTGACCTATGACTCGAGTGGGCAGGCGATTGAGCATGCCAAGTCTTTTAACCGCGGCGATGCCGGCGGATATACCTACAACTATTAGCGTCTAGAGCATCCTCGTGTACGGCGGGGTGCTCATTTTTTTACGGATATGTGTCGCATGACCGATGAGCGGCAAAAACTGACCGTCTACCGAGATGGGAGGATGAAATCAAAAAATCGGTATTAAAAACGGCTAACCTGTAATCGTTTACTGGTATTAAGAACCTTTGAATTGTTGAGCTTGGGGCCAAGATGTCCACAAGGTTAAGCGGTGCGACGGGGCGGCAAGCCCGTTCATTCCGTGCGACAATTCAAACTGCTCGTGAAAGGAGCGGGAATGAAGGAGACCGAGAAGATCGAGATCATGCACTTCGACCAGGAGGGCTACCTCGAGGACGGCAGGAACGTCTACGAGGCCGGCAAGAAGATGACCGCCCTGGCCGACCGCGTGCACGAGGAGGGCTACGACGCCGTCTTCCTGATGGGCGTCGGCGGCACCTGGGACGAGTTCATGCAGCTCGAGTACCTCATGAACAAGTTCGGCGACCGCGACCTCGAGGTCTA
>CAJMRZ010000226.1 GCA_905215945.1 uncultured bacterium
AACCTGTGCGAAAACAACGACAAGTTCGCCATCGACCGCGAGCTGCCGCATATCGACATGGGTGACCTGCTTGTAATCCACGATACCGGTGCGCATGGCTACTCCATGGGCTACAACTACAACGGACGTCTGCGCTCCGCCGAGGTCCTGCTGCGCCCCGATGGCGCGGCCGACCTCATCCGCCGTGCCGAGCGCCCGGGCGATTACTTTTCCACGCTCGACGTGCTGCCGTGCGGCCGAGAGCTGCTGGCCAAGTCGCGCGCCGAAAGCGCCCGCCGTCGCGCCCAAGACGAGCGCCTGGCAGTCGCAGCTCAATGGAACAAACGCATCCAGATCGCGGAGGCGAAGGAGAAGAACATGGACATCCGCAATCTCGAGGGCTCAATCGTCGCCCTGGTTACGCCGTTTAAAAAGGACGGCAGTGTCGACTTTGACGCGCTCGAGCGCCTTATCGATTTCCACTTGCAAAATGGCACCGACGCCATTCTCACCCTGGGCACCACCGGCGAGAGCGCCACGATGACCGATGACGAGGACAACTCCGTCGTCGCCGCCGTGGTCAAGCATGTTGCAGGACGCGTCCCCGTCATCGCCGGCTCGGGCTCCAACTCCACGCAGACCATGCTCACCAAGTCGCTTACTTACCAGGGCTTGGGAGCCGACGGCCTGCTGCTCATTACCCCCTACTACAACAAGTCCAACGAAGAGGGTATCTATCAGCACTTTAAGACCGTCGCCGATGCCGTTGACATCCCCTGCATCCTGTACAACATCCCCGGCCGCTGCGGCTGCGGTATCAGCGAGCGCAACGTAGAGCGCCTGGCCGCGCACCCCAACATCATGGGCATCAAGGAGGCCTCGGGCAACGTCGCCTACGCGGCCAAGATCGCCCACCTGCTGTCCGACGATTTCCGCATGTACTCGGGCGAGGATGCACTCACCGTACCGCTCATGAGCCTGGGCGCTTCGGGCACCATCAGCGTGTGGGCCGACGTGCAGCCGCAGCTTGTACACGACATGTGCCGCGCTTATCTGGACGGCGACGTAGCGCGCGCCCGCGATATCCAGATTGCCGGCCAGCCGCTCATCAACGCCCTCTTTAGCGAGGTCAACCCCATCCCCGTCAAGGAAGCGCTCGCCCAGATGGGCATGATCGAGGCAAACTACCGTATGCCGCTGTGCCCCATGGCAGACGACACGCGAGCCGCACTTACCGATGCTCTGAAGGGAGCTGGTCTACTTGATTAAGACCGTCATTATGGGAACGGGCCGCATGGGCTCGCTCATCCGCACTACCGCCGAAGGCATTGTCGACGCCGCCGGGCAGCCCGTTTTTGATATCGTGGCCCAGATTGGCTTCGATTTGAGCGAGCTCGAGAACGCACCGGCTGCCGACGTCATCATCGACTTCTCGAACGTCGCGACCTTCGACGCCGTCGTCGCCTATGTCGAGCGCACGGGCGCGGCGTTGGTCTCAGGCACCACAGGCTACACCCCCGAGCAGATGGACCGCCTGCGTGAGCTGGGCCAGAACACCCGCGTTATGCACTCGGGCAATTACTCCATCGGTATCGCAGCCCTGCGCCATCTGGTAGCGCAGGCTACACGCGAGCTGCCCGGCTTTGACTGCGAAATCGTCGAGACGCACCACAACCAAAAGGTCGACGCCCCCAGCGGCACTGCCAAGCTGCTGCTCGACGCCGTCGTCGAAGCCGAGCCCGAGGCAGGCTACCACCCCGTCTATGGCCGCGAGGGCATGTGCGGAGCACGCGATCCCAAGGAAATCGGTATGCACTCGCTGCGCGGCGGCACCGTCGCCGGCGTGCACGAGGTGAGCTTCTTTGGCCAGGACGAGGAGGTCACGCTCACCCACCGCGCCACGAGCCGTCAGATCTTTGTCAACGGCGCCTTGGCAGCCGCGCAGAAGCTCGTCACCCGCGAACCCGGCTTCTATACGTTCGACAAGGTCATGTTTGCCTAACCAGGTATCAACCGAATCCACCCAAAGGAGAGATAGCAAATGAGCAACGCAGCCGAGATGGATGCACAGGAGATTATCAACTACATCGCCACCGCGCCCAAAAAGACGCCCGTCAAGCTGTACGTGCGCGAGAAGCCGGGCATGAAGGTTGCCTGGGGCGACGCACATGTCTACGGCGGCCGTCGCGGCAAGACCGTCTTTGGCGACTGGGACGAGCTCAAGACCATCCTGGACGCCAATGCCGATTCCATCGATTACTACGACGTTGAAAACGATTGCCGCAACTCCGCCGTGCCCATGCTCGACCTTAAGGGCATCAACGCCCGCATCGAGCCGGGCGCGATCATCCGCGACCGCGTCGAGATTGGCGACCGTGCCGTCATCATGATGGGCGCCATCATCAACATCGGCTCCGTTATCGGCGAGGGTTCCATGATCGATATGGGCGCCGTGCTGGGCGGTCGCGCCACCGTGGGCAAGAACTGCCACATCGGCGCCGGCACCGTGCTGGCAGGCGTTGTGGAGCCCGCCAGCGCCACGCCCGTCATCATCGAGGACGATGTCATGATCGGCGCAAACGCCGTGGTCCTGGAAGGCGTGCACGTGGGCAAGGGTGCTGTAGTTGCCGCCGGCGCCGTGTGCGTCGAGGACGTCCCCGCCGGCGCCGTC
>CAJMRZ010000227.1 GCA_905215945.1 uncultured bacterium
CCCAGCCAATATAGAACGTACCGGCGGGGTCTTGCTCGGTGCCGCCACCGGGCCCAGCATAGCCCGTTGCGCTTACGGCTATATCGCTCTGATAAAGGTCCAGCGAGCCCGCGGCCATCTCACGCGCCGTCTGGTGCGACACGGCGCTAAACCGATCGAGCGTTTCCTGCTCGACGCCAAGCACGCGATGTTTGATCTCATCGCAGTAGGTCACCGCACCGCCACGAAGCACCGCCGAGGCACCCGGGATATCGGCAATCGTCGAGGCGATCATGCCCGCCGTCAGCGACTCCGCCGTCGACACCGTCACACCACGGGCACTCGCGTGCTCGACAATATCGCGCGCCAACTCCTCGTTGTTTGCGGCGATCTGCAAATAAGACTCCGTCATACCCACCAGGACCTAGACCGAAAAGACGATCTTGCGGCAGTTCCAGAAGTACTGGGCGCCCGAGATAACGGTCAGGACAACGGCAACGGCGTACAGGAAGCGCGACACCGAGTAGATGCCGAGCGTCAGCGCCACCGGGCCAAGGTGCAAGCCGGCCATAGCAAAAACGCACAGGTAACCGCAAATGGAGACCATCGTGGTTGCCGTCTTGTACTTGCCGAGCTTATCGGCCGCAACGACCACACCGGCCGCACTCGCGACCATGCGAAGGGCGCTCACCAGAAGCTCACGGAACAGGATAATGAACACGGACCACACGGTCACCGCGCCAAAATCCAAGAACAGCAGCAGGGCCGAGAACACGAGCAGCTTATCGGCGATGGGGTCCAAGAATTTACCGAAGTCGGTGATCTCGTTGCGCGAACGCGCCAGATAACCGTCGACCTTATCGGTGCACGACAGGATCACATACAGAATGAAGGCAGCGGCGGCGAGCGGGCCGTCGAAGGGGCTCCAATCCGTACCGGCAACACTCGTGTGAGAAAGCGCCGACACGATCATGAACACCGGGATAAAGACGATGCGAACGCACGTCACGATGTTGGCGGGCGTCCAGACACTCGTCAGTTCCTTATTGCTCTCGTTAGCCACGACGCTCTCCTACTCCACAACATGACCGATAAGCTCATAGCAGAAGCTATCGGTAAACTCGACAGTCAGAATATCGCCCACGGACGCCTCGCTGGCGTCCAGATGCACCGCGCCATCGGAATCGGGCGCCTGGAACCAGGCATGGCCGATCAGCTCGGCGCCATCCTCGGTCTCTTCGATACCGTCGACGATCACCTGGGCGCGCTCGCCCACATGTGCGGCAGTGGCGGCAAAACCGAGCGACTCGGCCAGGTCCATGGCCTCCTGGGCGCGCTCGAGCTTGACCTCTTCGTCGACCTGACCCTCCATCTTAGCGGCCAGGCTGCCCTCCTCCTGCGAGTAGGCAAAGACGCTCGTGTAGTCAAAGCCGACGGTGTCCATAAAGTCGATAAGGTCGCGGAACTCGTCGTCGGTCTCGGTCGGGAAGCCGACCATGGCCGTGGAACGAATCACGATGCCGGGGATGCGCTCGCGAAGGTCGCGGAACAGGTCCTCGAGCTCCTGGCGGGAACCAGAACGGCGCATAGCCTTGAGGATGCGCGCGTCGCAGTGCTGCACGGGGATATCGATATAGGGCAGAACCTCGGGCGTATCGCGAATCGTATCGATAAGCTCGTCGGTCATGCCCGCTTTGCGCAGGTCAGCCTTAGCGAGGAACTCGGCGTTGCCGCCCAGCATGATGTCGGTGCCGCGGCCGGCCATGTTGGTGGCCACGGTGACGGCGCCGAACTTGCCCGCCTGGGCGACGATCTCGGCCTCCTTCTCGTGGTTCTTGGCGTTCAGGACGCTGTGGGCGATGCCCTTGCGCCGGAGCATCTCGGACAGGTGCTCCGACTTCTCGATGGACACCGTGCCCACCAGGACGGGCTGGCCCTTCTGATGGCACTCCTCGATCTGCTGCACAATGGCCCGCAGCTTGCCCGCCTCGGTCTTGTAGACTACGTCAGGCCGGTCGATCCGGGCCAGGGGTTTGTTGGTGGGGATCTCTACAATGTCCAGTTCATAGATAGTGCCGAATTCCTCCTGCTCGGTCATGGCGGTGCCCGTCATACCGGAGAGCTTGTCATAGAGGCGGAAATAGTTCTGGAAGGTGATGGTAGCCAGGGTCTTGGACTCGTTGGCAACCTCCACGTGCTCCTTGGCCTCGATAGCCTGGTGGAGCCCCTCGTTATACCGGCGGCCGAACATGAGGCGCCCGGTGAACTCGTCCACGATGATGACCTGTCCGTCCTTCACCACGTAGTCAATGTCCCTCTTCATCACGCCGTGGGCCTTGATGGCCTGGTTGATGTGGTGGGAGAGGGTGGTGTTCTCCGGGTCGGCCAGGTTCTCGATGTTGAAGGCCTGCTCAGCCTTGGCGATGCCCCGGGCGGTAAGGGTGGCGGTGCGGGCCTTCTCGTCCACCACGTAGTCAGCGTCCAGGTTGACGTCCTCTTCCTCCTTGTTGTCCACCTTGGCGATGCGCTGGCACTTCAGGCGGGAGACGAACTGGTCCACGATGGTGTAGAGCTGGGTGGACTTCTCCCCCTGGCCGGAGATGATAAGGGGGGTGCGGGCCTCGTCGATGAGGATGGAGTCCACCTCATCCACGATGGCAAAGGAGT
>CAJMRZ010000228.1 GCA_905215945.1 uncultured bacterium
GGTGACGGAATCGATCATCTCGCCGCCGGTGAGCATGGGCGGCATGGCGTTGAGCAGGTCCATTTTGCCCCACAGCACGCCGATGCCCATGGGGCCCATGGCCTTGTGCGCGCTAAAGGCAAAGAAGTCGGCTCCCAGGTCGGCCACATCGACCGGCATGTGCGGCAGCGACTGTGCACCGTCGACGACCAGGTAGCCGCCGTACTTGTGCACGAGCTTGCCGAGGTTCTTGACCGGGTTCTCGACGCCCAACACGTTGGAGACCTGACCCACGGCCAGAATCTTGGTCTTGGGACCAACCTTGGCAAGAACCTCCTCGGTGGTGAGCTGACCGGTCTTGGTGGGGTAGAGGTAGACGAGCTTGGCGCCGGTCTCGCGGCAGACCTGCTGCCAAGGGATTAGGTTGGAGTGGTGCTCCATGATGGTGATGACGACCTCGTCACCGGGCTCGAGTACCGTGGGTGCAAAGCTCTTGGCGACCAGGTTGAGCGACTCGCTCGTGTTGCGGGTGAAGACGACCTCGTTGGCCTGGGCGGCGCCGATGAGGTCGGCGATCTGCTGGCGGACCTTCGCGATGGCATCGGTGGCCTCGACGGACAGCGAGTACAGGCCGCGCAGGGGGTTGGCGTTCATACGCTGGTAGAAGTCGCGCTCGGCGTCGAGCACGCAGGCGGGGCGCTGCGCGGTGGCGGCACTATCGAGGAAGGCGATCTCGGGGTGCTGCTGGAACAGTGGGAACTGGCCCTTGTAGGGGTTGGTCTCGATGTCGACGGTAGGCCAGTCGCGCGAAGCCTCGTCGCTGGCGTCGAGCTCCATGGGCTCGGGGGCAGTACAGGTGTCGCATTTAACGTGCTCGGTGTCGATCATGCGAGCTCCTCTTCAAAGTTGTCGATCAGGTTGTTGCCCAGGCGGACGACGGCGGCGCGGGTGCGCTCGTCGGTGGTGGAAAGTGCGGCGTCCTCCAGCTTGGCGCGGATGAACAGGTCCTCGGCGGCGTTTTGGTCAAGGCCGCGGCAGGCGAGGTAGAACAGCTGCTCGTCGCGGACGTGACCGATGGTGGCGCCGTGGTTGCCGGCGACGTCGTCCTCGTCGCAGAGAATGACGGGAACGGTCTTGTTGTCGACGCCCTTGTTGGCCAAAAGCACCGTCTCGCGCTCGGTGCCGGTTGCACCCTTGCAGCCGTGCACGAGGTCGATGGTGCCGCGGTAGACCTTCTTGGACGTGCCGGTCAGCACGCCGTTGGCGTCGATCTCGCACTCGGTCTTGCGACCGCGGTGGCGCAGCTCGTAGTTAAAGTCGCGCACCTGCTCTCGGGCGCCCAGGTAGTCAGTATCGATGGTGACCTTGGCGGTATCGCCCAGCAGGTCGCCGGCAAGGCCGGTGGCGCTGGCGCCAGCACCCAGGACGGTGTGCTGCACGTTGACGCGCGCGCCCTCGTCCAGGAACAGGCCGGTGTCGTCGAGCGCGATCCAGCTATCGTCGAGCGTCTGCGTGCAGGTCACGTTGACGGTGGCGTACTCGTGGGCGCACACGCGTAGCACGGAGCCCACGACGCCTTGGCCGGCAACGGGGGAGTCCAGGGCAATAAGCAGATCGAGCGTCGACTGAGGACGGGCGACGACGTCGATGGCGGCGATAGCCGCGGCGGCATCGACACCGCTCACGCGCACGGTAACCGTGGCGTGCTTGTATGCGGGCACATCGATGACGACGCGATTGGTGGCGTGGTCGGCCAGGTAGGTGTAGGCAGCCTCGCCCATGCCAGTCTCGAAGGCCTCGGCAGGGGAGAGCTCCTCCTCGAGCTTGATGGCGCCGGCCTGGTAGATGGAGGTGGCGGGCACGTCGAGCTCGGTCTCGGGCGTGATGCGGGCGCGGTCGGCGGCGTCGCCGGGGGCGGAGGCGCGGTGCTCGGGGAAGCGCTCGGCCATGGTGTCCATGGCGGCTTCGAACGCGTCTGCCACGCCAGTAAACTGCTCGTCCAAGCCCTCGACCTCAATGGTCTCGGCGGGAGCGGCGGCAAGCTCGTCAGAGAGCTCGAGCTTGGTCTGGTTCATCTTCAGCCAGCCCCAAGTTGCAGCCGGCATCGCATTGACCTGCTCGAGCGTGGTAGCAGCGGTGTTGGTTTCCTGTTTCATTATCCGATCGCTCCTTCCATCTCGAGCTTGATCAGGTTGTTCATCTCGACGGCGTACTCAAGCGGCAGCTCCTTGGAGACCGGGTTGGCAAAGCCGTTGACGATTATGGTGCGGGCCTCTTCCTCAGAGATACCGCGGCTCATCAGGTAGAACACCTTGTCGTCGCCGATGCGGCCGATGGTGGCCTCGTGGCCGATGTCGACGTTCTTGGCGCGGATGTCCATGGCGGGGATGGTATCGGAGCGACTCTGGTCGTCGAGCATGAGCGACTGGCAGCTCACGGTTGCCTTGGAGCCCTCGGCCTTAGGCGTGGCCACGATGGAGCTGCGGAAGGTCTGAATGCCGCCACTCTTGGAGATACCCTTGGTCTCGACCGTTGCCGAGGTCTCAGGCGCGTTGAGCACGACCTTGCAGCCGGTATCGAGGTTCTGACCGGCGCCGGCAAAGGTGATGCCGGTAAAGCTCGACCGGGCGCGGCGGCCGTTGAGCACG
>CAJMRZ010000229.1 GCA_905215945.1 uncultured bacterium
TCGGCGGCACCGCGCACACTGCGCTCGCGGATGGCATGGCGAAGCGCCGCGTCAGTCTTAAAGTCGAGCGCCGAGGCAGAATCGTCCATGATCAATATCTGAGGCGAGCCCACCAGGGCGCGCGCGATGGTCAGGCGCTGGCGTTGGCCACCGCTGAAGTTCTTACCGCCCGCCTCGACCGGGGTATCGAGCCCCTGCGGCTTGTTGCGCACGAACTCGCTCGCCTGCGCCATGTCGAGCGCCGCCCAGAGATCCTCGTCGGTCGCAGCCTCGTCGCGCCAGGTCAGGTTGCTGCGGATGGTGCCGCTCACCAGCGACGCACGCTGTGGAACGGTCGCGACCACACGGCGCAGCTGGTCGAGCGGCCAGATGCGCACGTCGGCGCCCATCACACTCACGCTGCCGGCGCTCGCATCGTACAGGCGCGGGATAAGCGAGACGAGCGTGGACTTGCCGCTACCCGTACCGCCGATAATGCCAAGCGTCTTGCCCAGCGGGAGCTCCAGGGTCACATCGTTGACGGCATTTGCCGCGCCGGCGCCAAACGAGAAGCTCGCATGGTCAAAGCTCAGCGCAGGGACCGGAACAGCGCCACCCGTCAGGTCGCTCGGCTCAGGCAGCGCGACCGGCTGGTTGCCCTCGTCAGCGATGCTCGGCACGCAATTGAGCACCTCGTTGATACGCGACGCGCTGGCGCTCGCCTTGGTAAAGACCACGACCAGGTTGGCGACGTACACGATGGAGGTGAGCGTCTGCGTCATGTAGTTCACAAACGCCATGACCTGACCCTGCGTGAGCTCGCCCACGTTGACCTGGATGCCGCCCACCCACAGGATGGCGCACACGCCCAGGTTCATCACAAGAAACGTGACGGGATTAAGGATCGACGAGAGCTTGCCCACCGCGATGGCAGTATTGGCCTGGTCATCGGCGGCTTGGGCAAAACGCTCGCGCTCGTGGTCCTCACGCACAAAGGCGCGAACAACGCGGGCGCCCGAAAGCCCCTCGCGGCAGATAAGCGCGATGCGGTCGAGCTTTGCCTGCAGCTGCCTGTAATACGGGATACAGCGCGCCATGACAAACCAAAACACCAGGCCGATAGCGGGCGTGCAGATCAAGAAGATCATGCCGAGCTTAAGGTCGATGGCAAGGGCCGCGCACATAGAGCCCACCGCCAAGAAGGGCCAGCGGATGAGCATGCGTACGCCCAGCGCCACAGCGAGCTGCACCTGGTTGACGTCGTTGGTGATGCGGGTGATAAGCGACGGCGTGCCAAAGCGGTCGAGTTCGGCATAGCTCAACTTGTTGATGTGCTGGTAGAGCGCACCGCGGATATCGGTGCCCATGCCCTGCGAGGTGAGCGCCGCCATCTTTTGGCAGACGAGCGTAAACGAGATGCCGATCACAGCCATGGCGCCAAGCAGCATACCGTAGTGGACGACGGCGTTGACATCGTGTGCGCCAATACCCTTATCGATCATCTGGGCAATCACCAGCGGCGTCAGCAGGTCAAAGATCACTTCGATCAGCTTACACGCAGGGCCGATCACCATATACCGGCGAAACTTACCACCAAAACGCCTGAGCAGCTCAATCATGTATAGGCGCTCCCTATCATCATTCACACTCAATCCGAATCATGATAGTACGGTGAGCCCAAAAGAAGCGTAAACAACTCGTCATTTCTAACGGGATTCAGTTTTCAGGGGAGGGGTATACGCGCACACCCAGCCAGTGTCGGGTCAACTAGCATGGTATATTTACATTAGTGCTACCAAGTTAGTCGCCGACCCTTGAAATGAGGTGCCGAGATGAACGACATTCTCGCAAGAAGAGCAAGACGAGCAACTGTGGGCATCGCCCTTTCCGCGGCACTTGTCGCGGGAATCGCCCCCGTAGCGGCGATCGCGGCAGAAACCAGCTCCCCCACCGGTGCAGTTGCCTTGCAGACGGAAGATGCGGCCGCCGCAAAAGAAAAAGCGTATGCAGCCATGCAGGAAGCGCTCAAAAACCTCGAGGCCGCAAAAGACGCCGCAAGTCCCGAAAAACTTGCGGAAATCGATGATGACATTGCCGCTTTTCAAGAGATCTACGACATGGTGGTGACGGAAGCCGCCAAACGGAGGGAACCCCTTCCCGCCATGCAAGCGAACGTCGATGCAGCCCAAGCCAAATACGATGAGGCCCACAACCGGACAAGCGGCCTTCAGGCAGAATTAGATAAGGCACTTGAAGCACTCGGCGACGAGGAGCCCAGCACAGCTATTAAGGAGCATATTAAGCAGTTGCGCAGTGAGATCATGGCGGCAGAAAGGCGAGAAAAATCTTATGAAGATGATCTTCACTCCTACCAACGCCGACTCGAAAGCCAGGAAAAACAGGTTCAGCATTTCGAAAGTGAGGCAGAGGAAGCTAAAGCCCACATCGACGAGGACATAGCCAAGCGAAATGCGCTCCTCGGCGATTTGGAAAAGGCGCAAGCGGCCTATGACGACGCCTGCAAGGCATACGAAGAGGCAAAGGCCGCGGCAGACAAGGCCACCTCGCCCGAGATAACGAAACCGACCGAGACGACGCCTCCCTCC
>CAJMRZ010000230.1 GCA_905215945.1 uncultured bacterium
GGTTCTTCACTTTGTTCAGAATGACAATCTGACAAATCAATTTTTATTTTGTCGCCAGCAATCTGCTCGGCGTCGGCCGTCTTAATGCCAAAGTCGGCCTCAAAACGGACGCGCTTGGCATCGGGCAGTTCGGGAATCTCGCCACGGCAGCGGTCGATGAACTCGTCGTCCAGATCGAACGGCGCCAGGTCGGGATCGGGGAACAGACGATAGTCGTCGGCCGTCTCCTTCACACGCATAACCACGGTACGCTTGCGACTAGGCTCCCAGTGACGGGTCTCCTGATAGATGATGCCGCCCTCCTCGAGCACCTCGGCCTGGCGGCAGATCTCGTAGGCAAGGCCGTCGTGCAGGCTCTTGAACGAGTTGAGGTTCTTGAGCTCGGTCTTGGTGCCCAGCTTGGTCTCGCCGCGGCGACGGAGTGACACGTTGCCGTCGCAGCGCATGGAGCCCTTCTCCATGGAGCAGTCCGAAATGCCCAGCGTCACAAAGATGCGACGGAGCTTTTCCATAAACAGGCGAGCCTCCTCGGGCGTGCGCAGATCGGGCTCGGTGACGAGCTCAATCAGCGGCGTGCCGCAGCGGTTGTAGTCGACGAGCGACTCGGCCGCGGCGGTAATGCGGCCCTCGGCGCCGCCCACGTGCACCATCTTGGCGGCATCCTCCTCCATGTGGATGCGCAGGATGCGGATGGGCACCGTGTAGGAACCGTCCTCGCGACGCTCGGGCATCTGCAGGTTGGACGCGTCGTAGCTGGCCAGATGGCCGGCACGCTGATTGCCCTCGCGCATGGTAGAGGACATGGACGTGGACAGGCCCTCAGCGTTGGCCGAAGCGCTCGCCAGGCTCTGAGCCTCGGCCTCGCCAAATGCGCAGTCGGGGCGCTCGGCGGCACCGCGACCGGTCACGTCCAGGTCCAGGTGACCGTACATGGCAAAGGCGACCGGACCCTGCGTGGTCTGGAAGTTCTTGGCCATGTCGGGATAGAAGTAGTGCTTGCGGTAGAACATCGAGTGGCGCTGGATCTCGCAGTTGGTGGCGAGACCGGCCTTGACGATGCTCTCGATGGCGCGCTTGTTGGGCACCGGCAGGGCGCCGGGCAGGCCCAGGCACACCGGGCACACGTTGGCGTTGGGCTCGTCATCGTGGCTGAGCTTGCAGTTGCAAAACATCTTAGTATCGAGTGCGGTGAGCTCGGTATGGATCTCCAGGCCGATCACGGCCTCCCAATCCTGCAGGACCTCGGAAAGCTCCTTCATTACAGCTCGCCTCCCTTCCCGGCAAAATCGGGCGCGACGGAAAGCGCGGGCGCACCCGTGGCGGTATCGGCAAAGCCGCGCTCCAGGGCGCGGGCAAACGTGAGCAGCTGACGGTCCTTAAAGGCCGGACCCACCAGCTGGGCAGAAACGGGCAGCTGAGTATCCTCGCCCAGGCCCAGCGGCACCGAGATACCACCGTTGCCGCAAATGTTGAGCGAGATGGTGTACAGGTCGGAGAGGTACATCTGCGTGGGGTCGCTGATCTCGCCAAACTTAAAGGCCGTGCGCGGCGAGGCAGGCATGAGGATGGTGTCCACCTTGGCATACGCGGCGTCGTAGTCCTGCGTGATGAGCGTGCGGGCCTTTTGCGCAGCGTAGTAGTACTTGTCGTACACGCCCGAGCTCAGCAGGTAGGCGCCGAGCATCTGACGGCGCTTGGCCTCGGCGCCAAAGCCGTGGGCGCGCGACAGCGAGCTCTGGTCGGACAGGTTGGCGCAGCCCTCCTCCTGATAGCCGTAGCGAATGCCGTCGAAGCGGGCCAGGTTGGAGAATGCCTCGGCCGGGCCGATGACGTAGTAGGCGGCGATGGCGGCGTCCAGGTGCGGCAGGTCGACCTCAACCAGCTCGGCGCCCTGGTTCTGCAGCTCCTGGGCGGCGCGCTGAACAGCGGCCTTGACCTCGGGCGTCAGGCCCTCGGCCTCCATAAACGCGGGGATAATGCCCACGCGCTTGCCCTCGATGCTGTCGTTGAGATGCTCGGTAAAGTCGACGGCGCAATCCTGGCTGGTGCAGTCGTACGGATCGTGGCCCGCGCCGGTAAGCGCATTCATGGCCAGCGCGACATCCTCGACCGTGCGGCCAAAGGGTCCCACCTGGTCGAGCGACGAGCCAAAGGCAACCACGCCGTAACGGCTCACGGCGCCATACGTGGGCTTAAAGCCCACCACGCCGCACAGCGACGCCGGCTGGCGAATGGAGCCGCCGGTGTCCGAGCCCAGCGAGAGCGCGACCTCGCCCGCGGCGACGGCAGCAGCGGAGCCACCCGAGGAGCCGCCGGGCACGCGCTCGGTATCCCAGGGGTTGTTGGTGCGGTGGAACGCCGAGCTCTCGGTGGAGCTACCAAAGGCAAACTCGTCCATGTTGGCCTTGCCCATGGGCAGGCAGCCAGCATCGAGCATGCGCTGGACGCAAGTAGCGGTGTAGACGCTCTGGTAGTTCTCGAGCATGCGGGAAGCACAGGTGGTGCGCGTGCCCACGAGGTTCATGTTGTCCTTGATGGCCAGCGGCACGCCCGCAAGCGGGGGCAGCGG
>CAJMRZ010000231.1 GCA_905215945.1 uncultured bacterium
TTGATGGCGGCGGCGAACTTTTCGTCGGTGAAGGGCTCCGGGTTGCCTTGCTTCCACTCGTTGGTGGCGTGCGCGTATTCGCACAGGGCAGGGATGTCGGCCTCGGAAAGCCCGACCTGCTCCAGCGTCACAGGCAGGCCCATTTGCTTGTTAAAGGCGGCGTAGCGCACAAGGTTCTCGGTATCGCCCGTATAGGCAAACAGCACGAGCACGCCGAGGCTCACGACCTCGCCATGCAGGTAGGTGCCCTCACGCGGAATGCTGCAGGTGGCGTTGTAGAACGCGTGCGCCACGCTCGAGTTGTAGTAATAATCGTTCTGGTTGGTCAGGTTCGAGACATAGCCCGTGTTGACCACGATGTCGAGCGCGATCTGCTTGACGGCCTCGGTCGACAGGTCCTGGCGCACGTCCTCAAGACCCTGGACGCCATAGGTAAACAGCGGCTCGGAGCAGGTGCGGGCAAGCGCCAGGCCAAGACCGGCGGTGTGCTCCAAATTACCGGCGCTCGTGGCGTACTCGACCTCGGGCTGCTTGGACAGGGCATCGCCTACACCGGCCCAGAAGTACTCTGCTGGCGCCTCGGCGATGATCTTGGGGTTGATGAAGATGTGCGCGGGGCGGTTGGGGTACGAATAGCCCTCGAGCGAGCCGTCGTCGTTGTAGACAACGGCAATGGCGGTCGCGGCGGAGCAGTTGGAGCAGATCGTCGGCACGGTAAAGACGATCTTCTTGAGCTCGATGGCCGCCGTCTTGACGGTATCGAGCGCCTTGCCGCCGCCGCAAGCAATGAGCACGTCGGCTTCCTGGCAGGCGGGGGAGTTTACGACCTTGGCGATATTGGCACGCGTACTGTTGGTACCGTAGACGCGCGTCTCCAGGACCTCGACATCGGTATCTTCAAGTGCCGCCTCGATTCCCGGCAGCGCCGCAGCCAGGGCTCGCTTGCCGCCAATGATGGCGACCTTCTTTGCGCCGTACTCCGCCAGTGCGGCGGGCAGCTCGGTAAAGCAATCCTCGCCAACGGTATAATCACTCATTCCAATCGTGCGCATGGCAACCTTCTTTCTTTCGATAAAGTGCTTTCAGGTATTTTGCTCCTAGAGAAGGTCCACAGCCGCGAGAAATTTCGAACGTATAAAACCAGTGTTGAGGGTTTTTCGCCGGCGCGGAACGTGCTAGCATACTCCGCATAAGCGTTGATGGGGACGAGTAGTCGGCCGTCCGCATGCTACAGAGAGCGGGGAGCGCTGAGAACCCGTGCATGCGACCGATGAAAATCACCCCGGAGCTGCGGTCCCAACGGACGTGCCGCGAGGTTCGTCTTAGTAGACATCGCCGAGATGGTCGTCGATATAGGCCAGCCGAGTAACGGATGCGAGCGCGCGAATACGCGGGCGAGGGCATCTAAGCTGGGTGGTTAAGCGAAGAGCTTTTACGGGCAGACTGCCTGTTTTTGTGGCGCTTCGTCCCAGCTTGTAGGGACGGGCGCTTTTTTGGTGCCCAGAGGGCGTGCGCGCCCATGACAAGAAAGGGGTACCGTGGCAAACGAGTACAAGCAGACGATGAATCTGCCCAAAACCGGATTTCCCATGCGTGCCGGTCTTTCCAAGTCCGAGCCAAAGCGACTCAAGGACTGGCAGGACAACAAGGTCTACGAGCAGGTTCTGAAGAAGAACGAGGGTCACAAGAAGTTCGTGCTGCACGACGGCCCTCCGTACGCCAACGGTCCGATCCACATCGGCCACGCCATGAACAAGATCTCCAAGGACATGATCAACCGCTACTGGATGATGCAGGGCTATGAGGTTCCCTATGTCCCCGGTTGGGACTGCCACGGTCAGCCGATCGAGCATAAGGTCGAGGAGAAGCTCGGCACCGAGAAGTTCAACCAGACCTCCACGGCTAAGATCCGCGAGCTTTGCAACAAGTTCGCTGTCGAGAACATCGAGCTGCAGAAGGCCGGCTTCCGTCGCCTGGGCGTGCTCGGCGATTGGGACAACCCCTATCTGACGCTCTATCACCAGCATGACGCCGCCGACATCGAGGTTTTCAAGGCCATGTTCGACAGGGGCATGATCTATCGCGGTCACAAGCCCGTCCACTGGTGCAAGCACTGCCATACCGCACTTGCTGAGGCCGAGATTGAGTACTCCGACGAGACGAGCCCGTCCATCTTCGTGCGCTTTGAGATGACCTCCAAGCCCGCCGGCCTCGAGAATTTCGACGGCCCGGTTGACTTTATCATCTGGACGACCACGCCGTGGACCATCCCCTCCGACCAGGCCGTTTCCCTTAAGCCCGGCGCCGCCTATGTCGCCGTTGAGCACGAGGGTCGTGCCGAGGTCATGCTCGAGGACCTGGCTCCCAAGTGCTGCGAGGAGTTTGGCTGGGAGTACACCCCGGTTGTGGTCGACGGCAAGCCCTATGTGGTTCCCGCCGAGACCTTCCATCACATTCACTATAAGCAGCCGGTCTTTGACGGTGTCGAGGGCGTTGCGCTGCTGGCCGATTACGTTGGTGTCGATGACGGTACCGGTATCGTCCACAACTCGCCCGGCC
>CAJMRZ010000232.1 GCA_905215945.1 uncultured bacterium
GCGGCTCACGGCCTGCGCGGCCACGGTGGGCGACACCAGCCGAAACGGCACGCACTGGCAGCGGCTCACGATGGTGGGCAGTATCACGTCTGCCGAGGTGCCCAGCAGGATGAACATAACGCCCTCGGGCGGCTCCTCGAGCGTTTTGAGCAGTGCGTTAGCGGTGTTAGCGCGCAGCTGCTCGGCACGGTCAATAATGTAGACCTTGGCCTTGGCGCGGATGGGCGCCAGGGGCACGTCGTCGAGTAGCTCGCGCGTCTGGGCGATGAGGTAGCCCGTAGCGCTTTCGGGCGTGTAATAGTGCACGTCGGGGTGCGTATGACGCGCGACGCGCACGCAGCTGTCGCACGATCCGCAGCCATCCTGCTCGCACAGGAATGCCTGGGCGAGCGCCCATGCGGCATCGAGCTTGCCGGCACCAGGCGCTCCCAAGAACAGATAGGCGTGCGATGCGCGGCCGCTGGCGACGGCGTTGGTCAAAAAGTCGCGCACGCGCTCTTGGGTATCGAGCTTGGCGAGCAAGCTTGTCTGCGCAGGGGCCATGCTACTCGGCCTCCTGGGCAAGCGCGGCGACGACGGCATCCTGCGGGATATCGAGGCCGTACGCGCGAACCTGCTCGACCGTCTGCGCGAAGACGTCCTCGATCGGCGCGGTAGCGTCGATGAGCTTTACGCGGGCGGGTTCCTCGGCAGCGATAGCGCAAAATCCCTGGTAGACGCGCTCTTGGAAGGCTATGCCCTTTGCCTCCATGCGGTCGGCCGCGCCACGGTCTACCATGCGCAGCGCCGCCTGCTCGGGCGTGATGTGGTAGACGAGCGTGAGCGCCGGATGCGTTCCCGCGACGGCCAGGTTGTTGGCGTCGCGCACCATCTGGCGATCAAGGCCGTCGGCAAACGCCTGGTAGCAAGTCGTGGAATCGTAGAAGCGATCGCACAGGACCACCTTGCCGGCCGCGAGGGCAGGCGCGATAACCTCGTGCACTAGCTGGGCGCGCGCGGCCTCGTAGAGCAACAGCTCGCAAGTATCGCCCATTGCCGTGTTGGCGGGGTCGAGCAGCAGAGCACGAATCTTTTCGCTGATGGCGGTGCCACCTGGCTCGCGCAGGGTCACAACCTGGTAACCGGCAAGGTCAAGCGCGCGGGCCAGCAGGCGCGCCTGCGTGGACTTGCCGGCGCCATCGACGCCCTCGAGCGTGATAAAGCTATGTTGAGCGGGCTCAAAAGCCATGGGCGCAGCCCCTTCCTACAAGGCGCGTAAATGCAGATATATATCAACCAAGCCATGATACCCCAGTGCTCGGTGCGTCCCCAATGGCTAAAGGTGCCTTTCCAAAGTTGCGGTGAAATAGGGACTGATTGAAGCTCCGAGACCGCCAAACAGTCCCTATTTCACCGCAACTTATGATGGGGAATTTTGGACGCTGGGTATAATCGTCGTATTGCATTGAAATGTGGCGAAAGGAGTGGCAATGTCTCGGTATTGCGCCTCGTGCGGCAAGCTTCTTGCAGATGATGCCAAGTTCTGCACCTCGTGCGGTGCACCCGTTGAGCAAACAACCGCGAGCGATAGCCAGCCCGCTTTTGAGCAGACCGGTTCCCTCGATACGCCGCAAGCCAAGGCGGACGACCCCCTCGCCCATCGCCCCGACCCCGCCGCAGGCCCCGCGGCCGTCGAGACCACGCAGCGCATACCCGTCGCGAGCGGCTCGCCCCAACAGCAGCCGGCTCCCGCATACGCGCCCGCTTCGCCACAGACCCCCGCTCCCAAAAAGAGCGGCACCGGGCCGCTTATCGCCGTTATCGTTGTGCTGGTGGCGATCATCATCGCCCTGGTCGTTTTCTTTGTGATCAAGCCTTTCGACAACGCCGCCACGCAGACGACTGCCGAGGTAGCTAAGCTGCACCATGACGTCGACGACGATGACCTAAAGCCTCTCGGCGATCCCAACAGCCTGTACGACGATGATGACGATGACGACGAGGATGGCGGCGAAGCAACGCTCTCCGAGCAGAACCTCTACCGTCGCCTGAGCGAATACTACGACCTGCTCGAAGACCTCGATAGCCAGGTCCGTGGCTGCGCGCAGAACTTCAACGGCAGCTATCTGGAAGAGGATCGAACCACCCGTCAAAATCTCGCCGACGTCGCCGAGCGCACGGAGGACACCATCGAGCAGTATTACGACATCGTCGAGGACCTAGACGTCCCGACGAGCTCCAAGAACTACAGCTCCTGGAAGGACATCATCGCCCTGTACGACGACTTGGATCACCGCATTGACGCAATCTGTGATGCCTGGGAGATCAGCCTGAAATACGACAAGCCTGCGGACCACAAGAATGAGATTGTGGCGCCGCTGTCGCGCGACAACGTGGCGGGCACCAATGACAATAAGTACCGCCTAGACTTTGAGGAGCGCTATCCCGACGCCAAACCCGTCGAAGTGAACTAGCGCTTTGTCGTTCCCGAGCCGGCAGTTAGGGACCGTCCCAAACTACCGGCAGAGACGATATGAGCAGGACATAAAAACATTGAGAGCCCCTGCTGCATGA
>CAJMRZ010000233.1 GCA_905215945.1 uncultured bacterium
TGCGGACGGCGTGGCCGCTCGCGGCAATCGTTATAATGGCGACAACGCGACACATATATAAGTAAGGAGATCGCGTATGAACGGTTATTCGTTTTTCGCACCGACCATGACTTGCTGTTTTGTCTCAATCTGTAACAGTTAGACGGTAATTCGGGCCCTAGATGTTACAGATTGAGATAATCGCGTCGCGAAAATAAAAACCTCCGCAGGGATGCTTCCCTTGCGGAGGTTTTCTTACTCGTTGAGTAGTCTCACGGCTTCGGCGGCCATGTTCTCGACCGTCATGCCGTTCTGAGCGAGCAACTCGTTGGGGTCGTAGCGGTCGGGGAAGCCCTTGGCGATGCCGAAGGTGCGCGTACGCATGGGCGTGCAGGCTAGGTAGCACGCCACGCGCTCGCCCCAGCCGCCGTCCAAGATGCCGTCCTCGAGGGTGACGACGACGCGATGCTCGGCGGCAAGGCTGTCGAGGAACTTGCGGTCGAGCTCGGTTGCAAAGCGCGGGTTGACGAGCGTGGCCTCGATGCCGTACTCGGCAGCCAAGCGGTTTGCCACGCGTTCGCCCAGCTCAAAGAAATCGCCGAGCGCGAGCACTGCTACGTCGCGACCTTGGCGCACCACGTTGTAGCGAACGGCGCTGTAGTCGGCGTCTTCAGCGGGCGCCAGATCGGGACGGTTCACCAGGCCAATACCGGGTACACGAATCGCCGCGGGATGCTCGCGGTGGTCGAGCGACCAGCTCAGCATGGACAGATATTCCTCCATGCAGGCCGGCGCCAAGTAGCGCATGTTGGGAAGACCGCCCAGCATGGAAATATCAAAGAACGAAAGGTGCGTCTCGGACGTGGTGCCAAAGATCGACGCGCCAAACACCAGGATGGTTGCCGGGGCGTCGTTGAGGCACAGGTCGTGCCACAGTTCGTCGTAGGCGCGCTGCAAAAACGTGCCGTACACACCAAAGACTGGCTTGGCGCCCGAGCGCGCAAGCGCGGTGGCAAAAGTGACGGCGTGCTCTTCGGCAATGCCCACGTCAACAAACTGTTTGCCGGCGGCAGCGCGAAGCTCGGGTGTAAAGCCCATGATGTAGGGCGTGGCGGCCGTGATGCCCACGACCTGCGGATCGCGCTCGATGGCGGCACTGAGCGCCTCGCCCGTAATATCGGCATAGGTGCGCGGTGCGGGCTCGCTCGGATGACCCGGGCAGAGCTTGCGGCCGGTCGCCATGTCAAAGGGGCCTACGTGATGCCAGCGCTCGGGGTCGCTCTGGGCCGGCTCAAAGCCCTTGCCCTTGGCGGTGGAGACGTGCAGCACGATGGGATGATCGATATTGCGCAGTCCCTGCAGCGCGTCGACCAGGGCCAACACATCGTTACCGGCGTCCAGATAGCGGTAGTCGAGCCCCATCGCGCGGAAAACGTTGCGCTCACAGGTGCCGTTGCTGGCGCGCAGCTCGGCCAGATTGCGATAGAGGCCACCGTGGTTTTCGGCGATGGACTGGTCGTTGTCATTGACGACGATGATCAGGTTGCTGTCGAGCTCGGCGGCATTGTTAAAGCCCTCAAACGCCAGGCCGCCCGAAAGCGAGCCGTCGCCAATAACGGTGATGACGTTGTACGCGTCACCCGCTAGGTCGCGCGCGTGGGCAAGGCCGCAGCCCAGGCTCACCGACGTGGAGGTATGGCCCATGGCAAACAGGTCGTGCTCGGACTCGTCGGGATTGGCAAAGCCGGAAGCCTCGCCATAGCGTGCTGGATCGATATAAGTGTACGCGCGCCCCGTCAGCGCCTTGTGGGCGTAGGTCTGGTGCGAAACGTCAAAGACAATCTTGTCGATGGGGGAGTTAAACACGCGATGAAGCGCAACCGTAAGCTCAACGACGCCCAAGTTGGGGGCAACGTGCCCGCCGACGGCGGCGGAGCTTTCGAGGATTGCCTGACGAATCTCGCCGCAGAGCAGCGGAAGCTCGGCGCGGTCGAGAGCCTTGACGTCCTCGGGCGTTGTCGTTTGCGTAAGCAGCATCGTTGTGGGTTACTCCATGCGAATCGTGCGCCGGCACTCCCTCGGCCGGCACAATTGCACAAGACAGTCTCGCACATTTTGGCGTTTGATATGTGACGGCGGCGCGGTAATTCGCCAACTGGTGGGGCAAAACGTTTTGTCCGATGCCATACTGATGTGTTCCATGATGTTTTTATCGATTGTGCACAGGCTGTGGCTTGTCGCCGTGAGTCGCTGGAAGGAGGCAGCATGTCCGATACCGTTCGTGCCGAGAAAATCGCGTGCGAAGTAGACCATGCTGCCCGTCAACTGGCACAGGCGGGCCGTCTGGACCTGACGCGCGAGTTTATCCAGCATGGCGATGTGACGGTCTATGCACATGTGACCTCGGTGGCGCGGGCAAGTCTGTCCTTTGCCGAGCGCCTGGGCCGCGTCGGTGTCTCGGTCGACCGCGCCTCGTTGCTGCGCGGGGCCAAAGAATTAGGGCACGAGTGTTCGGAGTGATGGCTGCTTTCAGCT
>CAJMRZ010000234.1 GCA_905215945.1 uncultured bacterium
AGACGTCCTCCATGAGCTCCGGCGGCAGCCACAGCGACGTGCCCTTGCCCTTAAACGCATGCTCAAACTGCTTTTTAACGTCGTCGCCCTTCACAAAGGTCCCGTCGGCGAGCTTAACGCCGTCGAAGCGTGCCGGCAGTGCCACAACCCGCGCTCCGCCCTCAACGCGACCCATCTGTGCCGCACCCGAGGACTTACGCACGCCAAAGCACTCGGCGACCGCTACGACCGGATACTCCAGACCCTTGGACGCATGCACGGTCATGATGCGCACCGCGCCGTCGCCCTCCTCGTTGAGGGCACCCGGGGCTTCCTTGCCCGCCAGGAAGCGGTCGAAGGCCAGCGCGATGGAACGCGGCGAGTTGCCGAACTCGGCCTCCGCCTCGGCCACAGCGTCGAGCGCCTTGAGCACGTTGGCGGCAATGGCCTTGCCCTCGGGACCACGCTGTGCCAGACGCACAAACCAGCCGGAGGCGTTGACCACGTCGTGCGCGATGGCGGCGAACGAATCGCGGCCCACGCGACGAAGCGCATACCGCAGCACCTCGCGGGCGCGCGTCACGAGCGGCAAGCCCTGCAAGCCCGGCACATCGGAATCGCTCATGATGCCCGCATCGATGTTGCGGCGCGAGGTCTCCCCCGTCTCGCTATCGAGCTTGGTCGCCAGTGCCAGGAACTCCTGGGCACCGAGCGCAAACATCGGCGAGGCGAGCAGCGGCATAAGGCCCTGCGCCGTATCGGCCGGATTGGCGAGCGCACAAGCCAGGGCGCGCACCGTCTGTACCTCGGCAGCTTGGGCAAAGACTGAGCCGCCTGCGATCACGCAGTCGAGCCCCTGGTCGCGGAAGGCCTGCGCGTAGACGTCGGCGTTGGTCATGCGGCCCAGCAGCAGCACCATGCCGCCCTGGGGCTGGCCGGCATCGGCAAGCGCGCGGAATCGCTCAGCGATCGCACGGGCCTTGGCCTGTGTGCGCTCCTGCGTGCTGCCGCCGGCAACAAAGAGCGCCTGACGACGCGAGGCGTCTGCCACCAGCGTGTCCTTGCGGCCGTCGCTCGCCTCAAGATCCAAAAAGCCCTGCATCAGGCCGCCGTCGTCGCCATCAAAGACGCGGGCCACATAGCGCAGCACCTCGTCGTGGCTGCGGAAGTTGCGCACGAGTTTGACGAGCTCGCCAGCGGGGGCATCGGATGCGACAGCCGTCTCGGACGCCGTCGTCGATCCCACCTTGCGCTCCTGACGGCGGAATACCTCGACCTCGGCGCCACGGAAGCGATAGATGGACTGCTGCGCATCGCCTACGGTGCACAACGCGCGCTCCCCCGCGCCCGTCAGATAGCGAATCAAATCGACCTGCATCTGGTCGGTATCCTGGAACTCATCGATCATGACCATCTTAAAGCGGCCCTCATAGGCGGCTCGGATGGCGGGATAATCGCGCAGCGCCTCGTATGCCATGCGCAGCAGATCGTTATTGTCGAGCGCGGACTGGTCGGCCTTGAGCGCACGGTACTCCGCCTCCACAGTACGGGCAAGCCCCACCAGTGCATCGAGCGCCGGACCGCCACAGGCAAGCACGATATTGATAAACGCATCGGCCGCCTCGGCCTTGAGTAGCTCCACCTGCTCCTTAGGAAACGCCTTGCTCGCCCGAGGCATGCCGCACGACATCATAAGTCGCGCCGCATCCTCCATGGTTTTGTCGCTTGCCTCAAACGCGTCGATGGCGTCGAGTGCCACCTGCGCTTTCTCGGTCGCGGCCTTGCTCGCGCCCAGCGCCGCGCGATAGGCATCCGCAAGCGCCGAGGTGTCGGCCTGGCCGTGTGCCACGCGCACGTCGTCCATGCCGCCCGGCAGCTGGCTCGATAGCTCTAACAGGTCGCGCACCAGACCTTTGATGGTGGTACCGGCACCAAACGGCCCGCCCTCGCCCGCCATGGGATACCAAGCGTAGAGGGCCTTAAGCGAAGCGGCGAGCTCGGGCGCGGCATCGGGCGCTGTTGCGCGACCCAGCACATGCTCGACAGCCTGGTCCATAAGCTCGTCGGTATCGGTGAGCACCGTGAATTCGGGGTCGATGCCCAACTCCAGCGCATGCGCGCGCAGGATACGCGAACACATACCGTGGATGGTCGAGATCCAAGCGTCGTCGACCGTCAGGGCCTCTTCGTCCATACCCTCTTCGATAAGCGCACGGCGCACACGGTCGCGAATCTCGGCCGCGGCGTCTTTGGTAAAGGTAATGGCGAGCACCTGATCCAGATGCTCGACAAACGGACCGGATTCGGGCGAAAGCGCATAGACGATGCGGCGCGTAAGGGTAAAGGTCTTGCCCGAACCGGCGCCCGCCGAGACAAACAGCGAGCGGTCGAGCGTTTTGACGACTTGCAGCTGTTGCGGCATCAAGGTCGAAAGATCCATGGTCTACACGTCCCTCCTTACAAACGTTCCTTCGTGGTTATACGAGCAGCGCGCATGCGCGGCCTGCGCCGACGTCGGGTCGACGGCGGCAA
>CAJMRZ010000235.1 GCA_905215945.1 uncultured bacterium
GAAAACCGCTTTTTAGGTAAGAAACCGGCCCGTCGGATTTTCTCCGTATCCGCCCAGCACTATGCTTTCGCGGTAAACGCCTTTGTCAGCCTGATCCGTGAATATGACGCAACAGAATATGAATTTGCCATTCGCGAAACAAAAACCCACGAAATCGTAGAGGACGTAAAAACGCTGCGCAGCGAGATCGGCATCCACCGTCTCGTGCGCATCAGCCCCACCGACGCCAAGAAGCGCCGCCAGACCACGTTTGCCGGCGTCGAGGTTATTCCCGTGCTGCCTGACGATATCGACATCGAGATCAGTCCCGACGATATCCGCGTGGACGTGTATCACGCGAGCGGCCCGGGCGGCCAGGGCGTCAACACCACCGACTCCGCCGTACGCGTGACGCATTTTCCCAGCGGCATCGTTGTCACTTGCCAAAACGAGCGCAGCCAGATTCAAAACAAGGCCGCGTGCATGCAGATTCTCAAGGCCCGTCTGTACGAGATCGAGCTCGAGAAGCGCGCCGAGGCGCTCGACGAGATTCGTGGACCCAAGACCACGATCGGTTTTGGTAACCAGATTCGCAGCTACGTGCTCTACCCGTATCAGATGGTCAAGGACCTGCGCACGGGCGTGGAGACCAGCAACGTCGAGGCCGTTCTCGACGATGGCGATCTGGATCCGTTTGTGATCGGCTACCATCGCTGGGCGACTGGCAACGCCGATGCGGAAGGATCGGGCGCCTAGGCACATGGTAGGCTCCGGGTCGATGCGAACACTTCGCAGGGGTGGTATTTGCTCGGTGAATCGGTAGAATTGAATACAGCAAGAAGTTCAAAGCGCACTCGTTTGGGTGCGCTTTTTTGAGGGAGGCAGCATGGCATATCGTCTGGACATCAAGCGCATTCTTTCGCTGAACTTCTTTCACGATCTGCCCAAGATTATGCTGGGCTGCGCTCTGGCCGCTATCGCGACGGACCTGTTTTTGATCCCCAACGGTCTTGCTGCCGGCGGCGTTACGGGTCTCGCCACGATTATCCAGGCGGTCGGCGCCTCGCATGGCATCTCGCTGCCCGTCGGTATTCAAACCATCGTGATGAATGCCTTGCTGCTGCTGGTCGTTATGCGCGAGGGTGGCATGTTCTACGTGGTGCAGACCGCGACGGGCTTTGTGCTGCTGGGCTTTTTCACCGACCTGTTCGCTCCGTTTGTGGCGCCGCTGGCGCATTCCGATCTGATGCTACCCGCCATGTGGGGCGGCATTATCACGGGCATCGGCTACGGCATGGTGCTGCGCGCCGGTGCCAACACTGGCGGCTCAGACACCATCGGTCAGATTATCTCGCGCAACACATCGCTGCCGGTTGGCTCGACCGTCATGGCGATCGATGTTGCCGTGTGCGCGCTCTCGGCCCCAGTCTTTTCGGTCGAAAACGCGCTGTATGCAGGCCTTTCGATGGTCATTAGCGGTTATGTGATCGATGCTGTGGTCGACGGCGGTAACAGACGCCGTATGGTGCTCATCATCTCGGACAAGTTTCCCGATATCGCGGCCGACATCATGTATGGCCTGGGCCGCGGCTGCACCAAGTTTAAGGCGACCGGTATGTACTCGGGTGCCGAGAAACCGGTGATCATGGTCATCGTGAGCCGTCGCGAGCTCAATACGCTCAAGACGATCGTGCGCGAGCGCGACCCGCGCGCCATCGTGACCGTGGCCGACGTTACAGAAACTTTCGGTGAGGGCTTCAAGGACATTAACGCGTAGGGCCGACTGCGTTCCATCCAAAAGACGTTCACATTGATAAACCGTTTCATCAGCGGTTCTGCCTGCTCAATTGTTCAAATAATGATAAATACTCTGGTAAAGCTTCCAGTTTCCAGCATAATGAATGACGTACGTGCATCGCGGCTGGGTTGGGACGACCTTCTGTGCCGTGCGCATTTTGTCTAATGAGGATGAAAGGAAGGCACAATGAGCGACGAAGAGCTCAAAAAGGTTGCCAACGAGGTAAGGAAGGGCATCGTCACCGGCGTGCACGCTGCCAAGTCCGGCCATCCGGGCGGTTCGCTCGGCGCTGCCGACATCATGACCTATCTGTACTTTGAGGAAATGAACGTCGACCCGGCCGACCCCCGCAAGGCCGATCGCGATCGCTTCGTGCTTTCCAAGGGTCACTGCGCGCCTGGTCTGTACGCCGTGCTCGCCGAGCGTGGGTTCTTCCCCAAGGAGGATCTCGAGACGCTGCGCCACATCGGCAGCCACCTGCAGGGTCATCCCAACATGAACGACACCCCGGGCGTCGACATGTCCACCGGCTCGCTCGGCCAGGGCATCTCCGCCGCCGTGGGCATGGCGGTTGCCGCCAAGCACTGGGGCGATACTTACCGCACGTACGCCCTGCTGGGCGATGGCGAGAGCGAGGAGGGCCAGGTCTGGGAGGCAGCCATGTTTGC
>CAJMRZ010000236.1 GCA_905215945.1 uncultured bacterium
AGCGAGGTGTCGCGGCAACCGACGCTTACTTGGCGTCGTAGGCCTCGGCATCCCACCAGTCGAGCTGGGCGATGTTGTCGCGAATGTGCTGGCAGCTCTTGTGGAAGCCCTCGAGCTCGTGCTCGGACAGGTCGAGCGTGTAGACCTCCTCGACGCCCTCGGCGCCGATCACGCACGGCAGGGAGGTAAAGATACCCTCCTCGCCATAATGGCCGGTCATGAGCGTGGATGCCGAAAGCACGGCGTGCTCGTTGTGCAGCACGGCGGCGCAGACGCGCGCGGCGGAGTTGGCGACGGCGTACTCGGTGCACTGCTTGCCCTGGTAGGTCACATAGCCGCCCTTGCGTGCAAGCTCCTCGATCTCCATGTGGTCGAAGGCGTACTTGTCGGGGTTCTCGGCCTGAAGTTCGTTGAGGCTCTTACCGGCGATGGTTGCGGCTTTAAAGGCGGCAAGCTGGCTAAAACCGTGCTCGCCGATCATGTAGGCGTCGATGGACTTGGGGCTCACGCCGACCTTCTTGGAGATCTCGGTGCGAAGGCGGGCGGAGTCCAGGCCGCAGCCCGAGCCGATGATCTTCTTGGGATCATAGCCGGTCAGGTGCCACAGCTCGGTGCACACGACGTCGCAGGGGTTGGAGATGCTCACGAAGATGCCGTCAAAGCCGGCGTCGACGATGCGCTTGGCAAAGGTGCGGGCGGCGTCGGTGGTAAAGAACAGCTCGCCGTCGCGGTTGCCGGCGGCCAGCGCGACCTTGCCGGCAGCGTTGACGATGACGTCGCAGCAGGCAAGCTCCTCGTAGTGGTCGTAGCAGTTGACGATCTTGGTGTTGTACGGGACAAACGAAAGGGAGTCGCGCAGGTCCTGGACCTCGGACGTCACTTTGGCCTCGTTGATATCGCACAGGTACAGCTCATCGGCAATGCCCTGCATGAGCAGGCTGTTGGCGACATGTGCTCCTACGTGGCCCTGGCCGACCACACCGATCTTACGCGTCTGGTACATATACGTATCCTTTCGGCCGAGTTTTTCGCGTCGAACCATTGTAGCGTCCTGCTGCCACTTTGCTAGGCTAAAGCGCCGTAGATTTTTGGACATGCCTTAATCTCTACTTTTGGAGTGATTTGGGCCGCTGACGGCATCGCTGGGCGATGTGCTCGCGCGGATGGGGCCGGTCGTTGTACCATAGCTGCAACTGACTCGTAAGGAGCATCCATGCCCATTCGCATCCCCGACGCCCTCCCTGCCGCCGCGCAGCTCGAGAGCGAGAACATCTTTGTCATGACCGAGTACCGCGCGCTGCACCAGGACATCCGTCCGCTGCGCGTGCTCATCCTCAACCTCATGCCCACCAAGATTGCCACCGAGACGCAGATCATGCGCAAGCTCTCCAACACGCCGCTGCAGGTGGAGGTGGACCTGCTGCGCACCAAGACGCACGAGGCCACGCACGTGAGCGCCGGCCACTTGGAGACGTTCTACCGCACGTTCGACGACATCCGCGACATCCACTACGACGGCCTGATCATCACGGGCGCGCCGGTGGAGCAGATGCCGTTCGAAGAGGTCGACTACTGGCCCGAGCTCTGCCAGATCATGGATTGGTCCACCACGCACGTGCACTCTACGCTGCACATTTGTTGGGGCGCGCAGGCTGGCCTGTACCATCATTACGGTATCCAGAAGTACGACCTGCCGGCAAAGGCGAGCGGTGTGTTCGAGCATTATCTGGTGAAGCCGCAAAGCCCGCTGGTCCGCGGCTTCGACGACCGTTTCTATGCCGTGCATTCGCGCAACACCGATGTGCGCCGCGAGGACGTGGAGGCCGAGCCGCAGCTTGAGGTCGTGGCCGTGTCCGACGAGGTGGGCCTGTACATCGTCAAGTCGACCGACAGCCGCCGCTTCTTTGTCTTTGGCCATCCCGAGTACGATACCGACACGTTGCGCTTGGAGTACGAGCGCGACGTGAAGCGCGGGCTCAACCCCCAGGTGCCGGCGCATTACTTCCCAGGTGACGACCCCACCGCCGAGCCGCGTAACGTCTGGCGCAGCCAGGCTCAGCTGTTCTACACCAACTGGCTCAACTACTACGTCTACCAGACCACGCCCTACGACCTGGCCCGCGCCGGCGAGGAGCATTAGGCTGCGATGGTACTGCTATATCCGTGGCTGATGTGGCGGCGGTTAGGCGCTGATGATGTTGGGCAGCGGCATGTCGTGGGCATCGGTGGGGATGTGGTCGACGCGCTGCTCGTCAAAGGCGATGCCGATGATCTGGCATGTGGCCGAAAGCGTGGGTAGGTAGCGGTCGTAGCAACCGCCGCCGTAGCCCAGGCGCGCGCCGGTTTGATCGAAGGCCACGAGCGGCACGACGATCATGTCGAGAGCTTCGGCAGGCACGATAGGGAAGTGGTTGCTGTCGATGTCCGTGGCCGCGAAGG
>CAJMRZ010000237.1 GCA_905215945.1 uncultured bacterium
TCCTCGTCGGCGATGATGTAGCCCCACTTGTTGAGCTCCATCTTGCCGCCGATCTTCTTTGCGAAGGGGTTGGCGTTGGTACCGATAGCCGAGATTGCGACGTCGCAGGGAATCTCCTCGATGGCGCCCTCGATGGGCACCGGGCGACGACGGCCGGACTCGTCGGGCTCGCCGAGCTCCATCTTCTGGACCTTGACGGCGCACACGGAGCCGTCCTCGCCAGCGACAAACTCGAGCGGGGAGACGAGCGGCAGAACCTCGACGCCCTCGGCCTTGGCATGGTGCAGCTCGGCGCGACGGCAGGGCATCTCGTCCTCGGTACGACGATAGGCGATGATGGCGTGCTCGGCGCCCAGGCGCTTGGCGGTACGGACGGCGTCCATAGCCACGTTGCCGCCACCAAAGACGACGACGTTCTTGCCGTGCTTGGTGGGGGTGTCGTACTCGGGGAACTTGTTGGCCTTCATCAGGTTCACGCGGGTGAGGTACTCGTTTGCGAAGAAGACGTTGGGCAGGTTCTCGCCGGGGACGTTGAGGAACTTGGGCAGGCCAGCGCCGGTCGCCACGTAGATGGCGTCGAAGCCCTGCTCGAACAGCTCCTCGGCCGTGGCCATGTTGCCCACGACGGAGTTGTACTCAAACTTGACGCCCATGTCCTCCAGGCCGTCGATCTCGCGCTTGACGACTGCCTTGGGCAGACGGAACTCGGGGATGCCGTAGACCAGCACGCCGCCGCCGGTGAAGAAGGCCTCAAAGACGGTGACGTCAAAGCCGTTGCGGGCGAGCTCGCCGGCGCAGGTGATGCCGGACGGGCCAGAGCCGACGACGGCGACCTTCTTGCCGTTCTTGGGGGCCATCTTGGGCGTGGAGGCGAGCTCGGGGCGGTCACCCAGGAAGCGCTCGAGCTGGCCGATGGCCACGGGCTCGGATTTCTTACCACGGATGCACTTGCCCTCGCACTGGTTCTCCTGCGGGCAGACACGGCCGCAGATGGCGGGAAGCATGGAGTCCTCGCGGATGGTATCGAGAGCGCCGCCGAAGTCCTTCTCGCGGATCTGCTCGATAAAGCGGGGGATGTTGATGTTGACGGGGCAGCCCTCAACACAGAACGGCTTCTTGCAGTTGAGGCAGCGCTCGGCCTCGGCCAGCGCCATCTCCTCGGTGAAGCCCTTGTCGACGGGGCGGAAGTCGCAGGCGCGCTCGGCAGCCGGCTCCTCGTTATCGGGGGTACGGGGCGACTTCATATCGGCAACGAAACGACCGTTAACTAGTGGCATGCGCAGCTCTTTTCCTCATAGGCCTTGAGGGACTCGCCCTCTTCGGAACGGTAAGCGGCCTGGCGGGCACGAAGGTCATCCCAGTCGACCAGGGTGGCATCGAAGTCGGGGCCGTCGACGCAAGCGAACTTGGTCACGCCGCCCACCTCGACGCGGCAGCAGCCGCACATGCCGGTGCCGTCAACCATGATGGGGTTGAGGGACGCGGTGATGGGGGTGTCGTACTTCTGGGCGGTGAGGGTCGAGAACTTCATCATCGGAACGGGGCCGACGCAGAAGACCTGGCTCACGGCCTTGTCCTGCAGCAGGCGCTCCAGCGGAGCGGTGACAACGCCCTGCTCGCCGTAGGAGCCGTCGTCAGTGGTGATGTGGATGTGGTCCTCGTCGAGGAGCTCGCGGAACTGGTCTTCCATGAGCAGGAGGTCCTTGGTGCGGGCGCCCATGATGGCATGCACCTCGTGACCGGTCTCGACCAGGTGCTTGGCGACCGGGAAGGCAATTGCCAGGCCGACGCCGCCACCAATGACGGCGCAGGGGCCCTCGGCCATCTCGGTGGGAACGCCCAGCGGGCCCACGACGTCGCGCAGCGACTCGCCGGCTTCGTAGGTGGACAGCATCTCGGTGGTCTTGCCGATCACCATGAAGATGAACTCGACCCAGCCCTCGTCACCGTTCCAGCCGGCCAGGGTAAACGGGGCGCGCTCGCCCGTCTCGTTGGCGCGGACCATGAGGAACTGTCCAGCGTGCGCATGCTTGGCGATTGCGGGCGCCTCGATGCGGAACTTGAACACCTTCTCCGAGAACTGCGTCTTCTCCAGGATCTTATACATAGAACCCCTCTCTTGTTAGGGCTGCCGAACCGTGCCTCCACGGAAATGGACGGTAGCCCGAATAAAACCGTACGTGCACAGGCGTTGTGCAGACATACGGTGCAAATTATACCCTCATGGACATGTCACTTACGTGTGTCTTCGGCGGTTGGGAGCAGGGTTTATCCACCGGTTTATCCACTTTGGCCTACCAAAGGGGGAGAGGTTTATTTTGGCAGGTTTTATCGGGTAAAACGGCAAAGGGGCCAGCCTCGGGTTGCAATGAGGTCGGCCCCCTTTGGGGTGCTATGTGTGTATGGCGGTGCGCGGTTTATTGCGATGCGGCC
>CAJMRZ010000238.1 GCA_905215945.1 uncultured bacterium
ATGCCGCCTCGTTTCAAGGCACCTTGCTCGCTCTGGCGGGTTTTCGCTGACGTTTTTCGACCTGCATTGTTGCCAGGGTTGGCACCAATGACTAATGCGATAGCTAGCTACGTCGGTCCGATTGATCGGCTGGGTTTCCGAGGTGCGGCAGATTCCCGCGAAAGAGGAGGGCATAGACCTTAAGGGTCATGCCCGACGATTGAAGGGCAAGGTGCCGTGCCTCGGGAAGACAGACGTTTACTCGGCGTGCTCAGGTGCGCCAGATTGGCGCGAACGAGGAGCGTAGCGTACTGACGCTACGTAAGCGACGAGTGAACGCCAAGGTGGCGTGCCTGAGTTACGCCGAGGGCTCCTGCTGCGTAATGCAGTGGATATTTCCGCCACCGAAGACGACCTGCTCGGACTGAACGCCGACGCACTTGTAGACGCCCTCGCCCCAGACCTCGTCGTAGATCTTCTGGAGCGTGTCAACGGCAAGCTGATCGTTCTCGTCGCCGTACTGCGGGACGATAACGCCGTGGTTGGTGACCAGGTAGTTCATGTAGGAGGCGATCAGCGGCTCGTTGGCAACGCGCGGCTCGGCGTTCTCGTCGGCGTCGATGGTGTCGCAGGAAGCCTGGTCCATGAACAGCGGGTTCACAGGCATGCAGAGCTTGTAGACCTTCATCTTGCGGCCCTTGGCGTCAACGGCGTTGGAAAGGGTCTCGTAGACAGCATGGCATTGCTCGTAGAACGGATACTCGGGATCGTCGGTCCAGATGCAGGCCATGACGCCCGGAGCGATGAACGTAGCGACATCATCGATGTGGCCGTTGGTCTCCTCGGGGTCGATGCCCTCCTTAACCCAGATGACCTTCTCGACACCCAGGTAATCCTTGAGGTGCTCGTCCATATAGGCGCGAAGTTCCTCACTCCAGGGCTCAAACTTCTTGTGGAACTTGGGCCAGATGGACTCGGGATCCTCTTCCTCCTCCAGAACCGCAGAGCAGGTGCGGCCCGGGGAAAGCAGGCACTGGTCGGTCACGACCACGGTGCCTTCGCCGTCGACGGTAATGGAGCCGCCCTCGAGGATCATGTCATCGGGACGATAGCGACGGCAGCCGGAAAGCTCAGCCATCTTAAGGGCAATCTGCTCGTCCTTGTCCCACGGGAAATACAGGCCGTCAATGAAACCGCCGTAAGCATTAAAGTGGAAGTGCGAAAGAGCAACCTCACCATTGTCATTAACGAGGAACGCCGGGCCGGGGTCGCGAATCCAGCTGTCGTTGTACTCCATGTGGATAACGCGCACGTTTTCAACGCCGTCGAAGATCTCACACACCGCGGGGAAGTCTTCGGTGTTGACGCCCACAGTGATGGGCTGAAAACGTGCAATGGTCTTGATGATCTCGGTGAAGACCTTCTGCGCCGGCTTGGCGCCGCAGCGCCACACGTCGGAGCGGTGCGGCCACAGAATCCAGGTGCGCTCCTGTTCCTCATACTCGCCGGGCATATAGAACCCGTCCTTCTTAGGCGTGGATTCACTCTCGTAGATGGTCTTCATTTCAAGCTCCTAAATCTCGGTGCTTTTGCTTGACGAGACCATAATGCAGCCGTAGCCAGATGTCCTCAATGGTCCCTCGAGTCCCTTTCAGCGACCGACGGTATACCATTCGCTGACCTAAAGTTCTATTCAGGCCGAGAACATGACATACTGGGTTCCACAATGGAAAGGACGCCCTATGCCCCCATGCAATAAACAGCAGACTATTGAGTTGGACAGTACGACCTGGGCTGCTCTCAACGAGCTCGCGCTTGCAATCCACGCATCACACGGTGTCGATAAGCTGCAAAAAGAGACCCTCGAGGGAACGACAGGGCTCGTGCCCCATCGGATCGCCATGTTCGACCTGATCGAGGCGGCGGGCAGTGATGTCCCACGCTACGTCCACCCCGCAAGCAGCGGAATGGACGACCGCGCACTGAGCGACTACTACAACCGCTACGCCGCGATGGACTATACAACATGGAGCTTTGACTTACATAAGGTCGGCGTCTACCGCGACCTCGACCTCGTCGACGTCGAGCGACGCGATGCCACGTCCATCTATCGCAAATGGATGGAACCGCAGGGCGTTTACTTTGGCTGTACGGCCACGCTCGCGCACAACGACAGCCCGCTAGGAAGCATCACCCTGTTTCGCGAACGCACAGCCGGAGACTTCACCGACACCGAGCTCGCAATCCTGCTCGAAATCGCTCGGCACGCGAGCCTCGCGCTCGCCAACCTCTATCCTCGGGGCATTAAACTCGCCCAGACCAAAGACACAAACCAGCTGAATGCTTTCATTACAGATCACAATATCCAACCGCGCGAAGCCGAAGTCATGCGGCTCATGCTCGACGGCAAAACGAACAAACAGATGGCAAACGAGCTATTCATAAGCGAGCCA
>CAJMRZ010000239.1 GCA_905215945.1 uncultured bacterium
GGACGCCGCCCTCTCAAGGCGGAGATCACCAGTTCGAATCTGGTACGGGCTACCACGCATCTGATACCCGGACTTCCCATGGAAGTCCGGGTTTTTTGTTATCAAACAACCGTCTGCAATTCCTGTTTGAACCAGAGCTTTGCGTTCTACCTATGGCCCTTACGGGTACAATATCCAAGAAATTTTGACTGTTAGAAGGAGTCTCATGACGGAGTCCTCTCAGCATACGTCTAAGCCCCAGGTCGAGGTTGAGGCCTCGGGCGGAGATGACAATAAGAGCGCACGCCGCGGCGCCATCTTTATCGGCGTTGTGCTGGTGGGTTATATCGTCTATCTGGTGGTAACCGGGCAGATGGGGCAGTTCTGGGCCGCTATGTCGAGCGTCCAGGCGCCATGGCTCGTTGTCGCGTGTCTTTGCATGTTCATGTATCTGTTCTTTGGCATTGTGGCCTATGCGATCGCCGTCTGGCTCGACCCATATTCGCCCGTCGGCATCCGCGACCTGATCTCGGTCGAGGCGAGTGGCATCTTCTTTGGCAACCTCACGCCTATGATGATGGGCTCGACTCCCGCCCAGATCTACCGCCTGACCAAAGCGGGCCAAAATGTCGGCGAGGCCGGAGCAACGCAGTTCACGCGCTTTATCGCGTACCAGTTTGGCCTCGTTGCCTGGGGCGCTATCCTACTGCTTGCTCGCATGCCGTTTTTTGCCGAGCGCTATGGCGACATGACGTTGCTGTGCGTCTTTAGCTTTGGTGGGCACTGCTGCATCTTGCTGGGCATCTTCGCCGTCGCGCTCATGCCTAAGACCGTCACGCGCGTCGCCCATTGCATCATCAATTGGCTTGAGCGCATTGGTGTCTCGGCCAGTAAGATCGAGGGATGGCGCACGTTTGTCGATGGCGAGATCTACTCCTTCTCCGAGAAGTTCAAGCTTTCAGCCGGACATTTTTCTTCCATGCTGCTCACGGTGGTCATCACCATGCTGCAACTCGCGTTTTTCTACCTCGTGCCGTATTTCCTGATGCTTGCCTTTGGCCACCACGAGGTCGACTTTTTCTCGGTCATGGCCGCGAGCGCCTTTGTCCAGCTGCTGAGCTCTGCGGTCCCCCTGCCCGGTGGAACTGGTGGCGCTGAGGGCGGCTTTGCATTGTTCTTGGGTCATTTCTTTGGGTCGGCTTCGACCGCCGGCTATCTGCTGTGGCGCCTCATTACGTTTATTGCGCCGACCATTTTGGCTGCGCCCCTGCTGGGCCTTAAGAGCGCCCACAACGAGAGCATCCATGCGCGCTGGGATCGCGTGATGCGCAAACTCGGCCGCACGTCTCAGACGCCCTCTGCGCCCACTAAGCCGCACCCCACGAATGCCGTACCGTTGATCCCCAGGAAGCACGCTCAGAAGGCTTCTGGGACCGCTAAGCCGGCTCATAAAGCCTATGTGCACCAGACAGGCGATGGTATTCGCGTATCTCCGTCGGCACTCAATAAGAAGAAGCGCCCTAAGTCGCAGTAGGACAGTCGTGCGTTCTTCATGATGCGGGGCATATTTGTGCTGTATGGGGGATAATCCTCTTACGTAGATTATCTCTCATCTGTTGATGAATGCTCGCATATCGAAGGGACACGCCCATGGCAACCAGCAAACCGCGTCTTGACCGCCGCATCGTTCGCAGCCGTAATGCCATCCTTTCGGCTTTCGAGCGCCTGCTCATGGAAAAGCCTTTGGCAGACATTACGGTGAGTGCCATCGCGCGCGAGGCCAATGTCGACCGCAAGACCTTTTACGTACACTTTGGTACGGTTGACGGCCTGCTCGATGCCATTGCCGTCGATGTTGTGGAGATGATTGTCGACTCGGTCGAGAAAACGCTTGCTTCTATGGACGGTGACACCAACGAGCGCGCTCTTGGCGCGGCGGCGACCTTCTTTAAAACCGTTAATGAGGCACTGTGCAACAACTTAGTGCTCAATCGTCAGCTGATCGAGAATATTCCGCTCGATGATTTCATGGCTCGTCTTCGTGCGCCGCTCGAACATGAGATTGCCGAGCGCGATCTGCTGCCCCAAGGTCTCAAGGACGAGATGTTCGACTATTATCTGGCGTTTTTGCTGTCGGGTATTATCGGTATCTATCGCACGTGGGCACTGTCTGACGGCTCGGTTCCTATCGAGCGTGTCTCTGAGGTCGCCAACGACCTAACTCTCAATGGTCTGTCGAGTCTGGAATCTCGCTTGGATTAGGCCTAGTTGGGCTCGTCGGCGTGGAAATGCCTGTTCACGAGGTTCTCTGGCGCCTTGTAGACCTCGTCGGCGTAGGAGCTGTAGCCTGAGGATCTTTAAAAGAAAGTCCAGTTTATCCTTCCCACTCCAAAGCCTCCCATTTCTCATGTCCAAGAAATGGGAGGCAGTTCATGTCAGTTCTAGGG
>CAJMRZ010000240.1 GCA_905215945.1 uncultured bacterium
CAGAGCGGAGTCGATGACCAGGTTGTTGCCGCGCTTGGCGGCGAGACCGTGGTTCTTGTAGACCCACGCGGTGGCCATGCCCACGATGGGGAGCAGGGCGTACACCCACGCATGGTGTTCGCGATAATCGGTCGCGATATTCAGCGAGGCCAAAAACGCCCAAGCGGCAACGCCCATGGCGAGCGAGACGATGACGACGAGTACGAGCAACTTAGCGCTCGCGAGTAGGTTGCGGGCGTTGCGGCGCGTGTCGGCAGCCAAGAGATGCTCGGAGCGGGTGAGCTGTTGTCTGCCTGCCATGATGACGTCGCTAAGGGAGAAAAGGCCGCCGTCGTTGAGCGGCTGGGAATGATCCTGCGCCTCGTTTGCGCTTTCGGGTTTGTCGTTATGAGCCATATGATCCTCTTTTAGGTTGTAACGCAAGCATTATAGAACGCGGCAAATGCGGCGAGCCGGTGGGTTGGTTTCTATTCTGTTTCGCGGCCTGCAACCGACAGGTGTATTTGCGGGTACAGGCCGAGTCGCGGTCGTGCGTCGGGGGATTATACTGAGACAAGCATAAAGAATTGGCGCCTCTGTTGTGCGCCGTGGCAATAAGAGGTGCATATGGCAGAGAAACTCATTCCGCTGGAGGACGCGCAGTCGATTGTTCTGTCGCACGTTGCTCCGACCGATCTCGTCGAGATTCCCGTGTGGCAGGCCGCCGGTCTTCCCTTGGCCGAGGACGCGGTGGCCGATATCGACATCTCGCCGTTTGCCAACAGTGCTATGGACGGATATGCCGTGCGTTCGGCGGACTTGGCGCAGGCGTCTGGTGAGGTGCCGGTGACGCTCGACGTTATCGGACACGAGGCCGCAGGTCATGTGTTCGATGGCGTTATCGCCCCGGGCGAGACGGTCCGCATCATGACGGGCGCGCCGGTACCCGAAGGTGCCGATGCCGTGGTGAAATACGAGATCGTCGAGGTGCTCGACGGTGACGGCAACGAGGGCTCGCGTGTGAGGTTCTCGGCGCCGGCCAAGGTGGGGGAGAACGTTCGCTCTGCCGCCGAGGAGGCCCATGCCGGCGATGTTGTGATTCACGCCGGCGAGGTCGTGGCTCCGGCGGGCGCGGGTCTGCTGGCAAGCGCCGGATACGCGAGCGTGAAGGTTCACGCTGCCCCACGCGTGGGCATTATCTCGCTGGGGACGGAACTGGTCGCGCCGAGTGAGCTGCCGGCGCGCGGGCAGATTCGCGACTCCAACTCCTCGGCGTTAATGGCCGAGGCACTCGATGCCGGCGCCGAGCCCGTGTTCTACGGCATTGCGTCTGATGATGAGCAGGCGATTGCCGAGCTCGTGCATCGCGCGGTGCAAGAGTGCGATTTTGTCATTACGAGCGGAGGCGCCTCGGCGGGCGATTACGACTATGTGACGGCACTCGTCCGGCGCGAGGGCGAGGTGCTGTTCGATCGCATCTCGATGCGTCCGGGCAAGGCCATCACGTTTGGCTTGCTCGGGGGTAAGTCCTACCTGGGGCTTTCAGGCAATCCGGCTGCGGCGTATGTGGGCTTTGAGATGCTCGCCCGTCCGGCGATTCGCAAGATGCGCGGCTTTGCCGAGGGTCCGCGTCCCGTGCAGCAGGCGACGCTCACACACGGTGTGAAAAAGCGCCAGGACCGACGCTTCTTCGATCGCGCCACGGTTTTGCGCGACCCCAAGACCGGTGAGCTGATGGTGACCGAGGCCAAGACGCAGAATTCGGCGCTGCTTGGAACTATGCAGCGTGCGAACTGCCTGCTGTGCATTGACGAAGGACCGTGCGAGCTCAAGGCGGGAGATGTCGTGGACGTTGTTCGCGTCGACCTGCCCGAGGGCACCGTGTTGTAGGAGGAATGCTGTGGAGTTGAAGATATCGATTGTGACGTGCTCGGATACGCGTGATCTTGCCCAGGACGAGGCTGGAGCCGCACTCGAGGAACTTATCGAGGCACAGGGCTGGACGGTCGCCTCACATGTGGTCGTGCGCGATGACGTCAGCGAGATTGGTGATGCCATTGTGGAAGGCGCCGATGAGAGTTACGCCAATGTCGTGCTCACCTGCGGCGGAACTGGGCTTTCGATGCGCGACGTGACACCCGAGGCGACGCGTGCCGTCTGCGACCGCGATGTGCCGGGTATTGCAGAGGCGATTCGCGCGTACTCCATGACCAAGACGCGCCGCGCCATGCTCTCGCGCGCCGTGTGTATGCAGCGTGGGCATACGCTTGTCATCAACTTTCCGGGATCTACGAAAGCGGCCCGCGAAAGCTGGGAGGCTGTGAGCGACCAGCTGGAGCATGCGGCCCAAATGACGGCGGGCGGCGGGCACGCCAAATAAGCGCGCTACCTGCGGCGGAGCGACCTTACGGGCTGCTCCGCCTTTTTTATGCAGCGACAGTGCGGC
>CAJMRZ010000241.1 GCA_905215945.1 uncultured bacterium
CATCCTCGTGCCGTTCGCGAGCTATTTTCTGAGCGGAGAAAAACTCACCCGCTATAACCTGGGCGCGGCACTGCTGTGCTTGGCGGGCATTGGCTTGGTGGCGCTCGATAGCGTCGAGTTCAACATCGGTGACGTCATTACGCTGACAGGCGCGGTCTTCTTCGCCATCCAGATGGCGGTGACCGCCAAGTACGGTCGCAAAATGGACATCAACGTTATCACGTTTTGGATGTTTGTGGGCAACGGCGTGCTGAGCCTGGTCTCGTCGCTGCTATTCGAGACCCAGGCGCCTTTGTCCGTGTGGACGCCGAACTTTATCGGTGTGATGGCGTTTCTCTCGGTGGGCTGCACATGCGTGGCTCTGCTCATCCAAAACGTCGGCCTGGCGCATGTCCCGGCTTCGACGGGCTCGCTGCTCCTTTCGATGGAGTCGCCTTCGGGCGTGCTGTTCTCGGTGCTGCTGATGGGGGAGGCGCTCACCTCGCGCCTGCTCGCCGGCTTCGTGCTTATCTTCCTGTCGATTATCTTGAGTGAGACTCACTTCGATTTTTTGCGCAAAAAGCCGCGCCCGCAATTGTAAACAACTTGTTGCGCCGCCCTCCCGGGGCGGCATTTTTTATGCGTCGCCCTTAAAGTTGTACCTTGCACTTTACGTTATCAAAGTGCTTGCTGCAAAAACGTTACTGGAGGGCATCTATGGCACCAGCTTTGTCCGATTTTCAACCGCAACCAGCGCCCAAGGCTACCGCAGCGGCGCAGGCCGCTATCGGTGACGGTCTTGTCGCAGAAGCTCAGGCTTTTGCAGACGAGCTCGCTGCATGGCGACACGATCTACACCAGATGCCCGAGCTGGGTAACAACCTTCCGCAGACGTCCGTCTTTATCCAGGCGCGTCTGGACGAGATGGATATTCCCTATGCCGTGCTTGTTGACGGCTCCTGTGTCGTTGGCCTTATCGGTGCCGGCGCGGCAGCTGCTGCTCGGGGTAACGGTACGTGCACGGACAAGCAGGCCGGTACGGTCATCATGCTCCGCGGCGACATGGATGCCCTGCCCGTTGCCGAGGAATCCGGCGAGCCCTTTGCATCCACCAATGGCTGCATGCATGCTTGCGGTCACGATATGCACGCGACGGCGCTGCTTGGTGCGGCTCGTATGCTCAAGGCCCGCGAGTCCGAGCTTCTCGACGCCAACGCCACGGTTAAGTTGCTGTTCCAGCCGGGCGAGGAAACCTTTGAGGGTGCCCGTGCCGCCATCGTCGACGGTTTGCTGCAGAACCCACGCCCCCAGGCCGCCTTTGCCATGCATGTCAATAGCCAGTCGCCGCTTGGCCTGGTGCTCTACGGCAGCCCGGCGCTCTCGGGTGTGTACGGTTTCCGCATCACGCTCCAGGGCAAGGGCGGCCACGGTTCCAGCCCCGAGATCTGCATCGACCCCATCACGGCCGGCGTCCATGTGCATCTGGCGCTTCAGGAGCTCATCTCCCGCGAGGTGCCGGCGGCCAAGGAGGTCGCGCTTACCGTTGGCAAGTTCGCCGGCGGTCAGGCCGCAAATGTCATCCCCGACACTTGTGTACTCGAGGGAACGCTGCGTGGCTTCGACGTCAAGCTCATGGGGCACCTCAAGACCCGCATCGCGGAGGTCGTAAACGGCGTTGCCACAACATATCGTACGTCGGCGACCATCGAGACGCTTTCGGATGTTCCGCCGCTTGTACTCGACAGCGATATGACTCAGGTGTCGCTTGGCTACGTGGGCGCAGTGCTGCCCAAGGCGGCTTTCTTGCCGCTTTTCCATGCCATGGCGAGTGAGGACTTCGCGCTTATCTCGAGCGAGATTCCGAGTGCGTACTTTACCGTGGGCGCGGCCGTAACCGACACGGACGAACACTTTGCCCAGCACCATCCCAAGGCACGTTTTAACGATGCCGAGCTGCCGCTCGGTGCTGCGGCTTATACCGCCGTCGCTTTGGGCTATATCGCCGACCACCGGTAGCATCCAACCTTGCCTTTCAAGCCTGCGGGCATGGCCGTAAGGCCTATGCCCTTGTCTTTCAAGGCAATCTTGGGCACTACCGGCGCCCGGCGCCGGCTATTCGTTTGTTAAATAAGGAGCAGTATGTCCCAGCAGCGTAAGTTCTTCCCCGGCTGGCTCGTGGTGACCTCCGGCTTCGTGATCATGGCCACGTGCTACACGGTGTTCGTGAACTGCATCCCGCTGTTCCAGACGCACATCGTGCGCGACCTGGGGCTCACGGTGGGGCAGTTCAACACCGGCGTGTCCATCACCACGGTGGTGGCGGTGTTCGCGTCGCTTGTGATCGGCAAGCTCACGGACAAGTGCTCCGCGCGCGTGCTGGGCGCGGTGACGGTGCTCACGAGCTCGGTTGTGCTGGTGGGGCTCTCGTTCATCACGGCG
>CAJMRZ010000242.1 GCA_905215945.1 uncultured bacterium
CCGCCCGCCAGCCCAACCCCTCAAACGACAGAAACCCCGGCAGCTCTTCGCAACTGCCGGGGTTTCCGCGGAAAAGGGGGACATGATCCTCGAGCGAACGGCAAAGGGGCAAACCGTTTTCGCTCAACTGCTTTATCCCCCTCGCTCGCCGGCTTAATCGGCTCACGCCGCGCCCACACAAAGCCGCTACACCTGTGACGGAGCTATGAAGTGGTATCTATTGCCGGAGCGGGCTATGCCAAGGAGTGTCCCAGATTGCCGGCAAATAAGGAACGTCCCCAGGTGGCGGCCGCGGGCGTGACTTTCGTCCCGTTTGATACTCCGCTGACCTAGATGTTCGTCACATGAACCCGCAAACGTGGGACAATGACGCTACTGGTATCACAGACAAAGGATGTGCCTATGAACGCCCCCGTTGCCAAGACCTGTCGGCAGCGCTGCCCGTTTGCGCGATTTGCTTCCATTTGCGCGCTCGTCGCGCTTGCATTGCTGCTACTGCCCGCCGCCGCGCACGCCGACGGCTACTCCATGGCCCAGACCTATATCAGTGCCACGGTCGAGGCCGATGGATCGCTGACCGTTGTCGAGGGACGCCAGTTTGATTTCGACGACGACATCAACGGCGTGTTTTGGGAGATCAATACGGGCTCCAACCAGCAGGGCGGCACGGCGGGCGTCGACGTGCTGAGTGTCGAGGAAGAGGACACCGCGTTTAACAAAGTCGATAGCGCGAACAAGGGCGACTCTGGCGTCTACACGGTCGAGCAGACCGGTGACGGCGTAAGGATTAAGGTGTTCAGCCCTCACGAGAGCGGCGACAGCGCAATCTACTACGTGAGCTACACCATGACCGGTGCGGTTATGAACTGGGCCGATACCGCCGAGCTCTACTGGAAGTTCGTAGGTGACGGCTGGTCTGCGGATTCCGATGACGTCGAGATGGAAGTGTGCTTCGCGAATGCCGCTGCCGGGACGGCGGCCGTCAAGGGCGATAACTTCCGCGCATGGGGCCATGGTCCGCTGACGGGCGACGTGTCGCTCGATGAGGACGAGCCCATGGTCACCTATACCATTCCCTGCGTGCGCCAGGGCGAATTCGCCGAGGCACGCATCGCCTTCCCTAGCGACTGGGTGCCGCAGCTTGCCGCTTCGGGCGAAGAGCGCATGTCAACGATCCTGAGCGAAGAGAAGGAATGGGCCGACGAAGCTAACGCCCGCCGCGCTCACGCTCGCATGATTGCCAATGCACTTGCCGTGCTAAGTGTTGTTGCGGCGGTGGCCTTTACCGGCACAATCGTTATGCTCAAGCTGCGCCGCCGCAAGCCCAAGCCGCTTTTCCAGGACGAATATTTCCGCGATGTGCCTTCGGCCGACCATCCCGCCGTGCTTTCGGCCCTCATGAGCTGGAACGAGGTGCCCGATCGGGCATATATCGCCACGCTCATGAAGCTCACTGACGACCGTGTGATCAAGCTGGAGCAGGCGACCGTGACCAAGGCCAAGAAGGGTCTGTTGGGGCGTGAAAAAGAAGAGCAGACGTATCGCGTGACGGTGAGTGATGCGGGCTGGAAGTCGGCCAAGGGCATTGACCACATGGTGCTCAAGGTCTTCTTTGCCGGTACTAAGCCCGACGAGAACGGCGATCGCTCGCGCACGTTTGACGAGCTGCAGCACTACGTCAAGCAGCACGCTACGCCCGTGGGCGACAAGCTCGAGGACTATCAGAACACCGTTAAGGGCAAGTTGGCCGATAGCGAGTACGTTGCCTCGGACGGCATTGTCGCAATGGTGTTCTGCCTGGTTCTTGGTATTCTGATCGCCTTTGTTCCCATGGGATCCATCTTCTTTACCGACGGCGCACAGGCGAACATTATCGCCGCGGTTATCTCGGTGCCGATTGTGCTGGTGGGTATTGGCGTGGGCCTTACGTTCCGCCGCTTTACGCCGGAGGGCGCCGAGGTGGCGGCTCGCTGCAAGGCGCTTAAGCATTGGCTCGAGGACTTCACGCGTCTAAAGGAAGCCGTCCCCGGCGATCTGGTCCTGTGGAATAAACTTCTGGTGATGGGTGCGGCGCTGGGCGTTTCGAAGGAAGTCCTGCGTCAGCTTGCCGAGGCTGTTCCTCCCGAGGTGCGCGAGGCCGACGGTTTCTACGACAATTACCCCTGCTACTGGTGGTACTACCATCATTACGGCAACGAGTCGCCGATGGATTCGTTCGACGGCGTGTATCACGAGAGCATCCGTGAGCTCGCGTCGAGCTCGGACAGCTCGGGCGGCGGCGGAGGCGGTGGCTTCTCGGGCGGCGGAGGCGGCGGCGTCGGCGGAGGCGGCGGCGGAACGTTCTAGCGGTCGTAAGCTATGGGATGGGCTTTTCTCGACAGCCGTCGGGG
>CAJMRZ010000243.1 GCA_905215945.1 uncultured bacterium
CCCAGGTTGATGAGTGGCTTGGTCCCTGCGCCCGAAATCTCGGCCGTATGGCGAGCCTGCGCCAAGCGGGCCCGCGCGTTACCCATAAGGTACGGATATGCCGCGTGCTCGTTGAGCGCCTTGCGCATGCGCTCGAGTACATGTGTGTTGATATCACCGGGGCAGTCGCCAAAGTAGGCCGGCACACGGCCCTTGACCTGCGTGGCAAAGACGGTATGGCGCTTCCAGTCCACTTCCTCGACAATCCAGCAGTGTCCGGCGATGGCGATGCGCTCACCGGGCGGTGGCGGGTTGACGATCGTGCCCAATTCGGCCGACTCGCTACGAACGGTGAACTCCTCGTTTTCCTGGAATACGGCGTAGAACTTAAAGTTGTTAATGATGCGCTCTCCCGCGAGACCCACGATGAGTCCGCCGCCCTCGGTGACCTGGATATGGTCGATCTTAATGAGGTGACGAAGCAATACGCGATAGTCATCGGCTGAGATGCGATGGAAATAGCTGAGCGTGAGCACGCGCTGGGCAAGTTCGGCCGGCGTGAGCTCGCCGGTGCTGGCGAGGGTCGACATAGTCTGGTGATAGAGCAAGCTGTAGGGGAGTCGATCGAGCTCGGGCGGCTCGACCCACTTTTCCTCGCGATAGAGTTGTACGAGCGCGATACCCTGCAGGAGCTTCCATGGAATGGTTTCGGGCATCATCGTGCGCGGTTCGGGCTCTTCCTCGCGCATGACAAACCACATCTCGGGCGGAAGGTCGCGGCGTCCCGTGCGGCCCATTCGCTGCAAAAAGGAGCTGACGGTAAACGGTGCATCGATCTGGAACGCGCGCTCCAGGCGACCGATATCAATGCCGAGTTCCAGCGTGGAGGTGGTGACGGTTGTCTGTGCCTGTTCCTCGTCGCGCATGAGCTCCTCGGCCGTCTCGCGCAGCGATGCCGAAAGGTTGCCGTGATGGATTAGAAAGCGGTCGGGCTCGTGTCGACTTTCGCAGTAGCTGCGCAGCATGGAACACACGGCCTCTGCCTCCTCACGCGAGTTGGCAAAGACCAGGCACTTGCGGCCGCGGGTATGTTCAAAGATGTAGCCCATGCCGGGATCGGCGTTTTCGGGCGCGGTGTCGGTGGGGTTGAGGAGCGCCTGCTCATCGGCCCGGGGGATATCGACTTCGCCCTCGGGGGCCGAGGAAGTGCGACGGTCTTTGGGAGCGGCCTTGCCCCGTGCCCGCTCACGACGTTGACGGCGTTCCTCCTGTGTAAGCTGTCCGCTGTGGCGCACGTCTTGGGCGCCGGCGGGCAGTGCCGCGGGTGCCGCTGCCTCAATGCGCTCGCATGCGAGCACCTCAGCTTCCTGCGGACCTGTACTCGCGAATCCTCGCTGCTGCGCCTGGGGACCCGAGTTGTAGAAGTGCTCCATGGAGATGCGCCACACGCGGCGCGGTTCTTCAAAGCGGGGGATAACGCAGTCGCGTCCCGTTCCCTGCGAGAGAAAGGCGCCCGTGCGCTCGGGGTCGCCGATGGTGGCTGAAAGGCCAATGCGGCGGGGCTGCACGCCGGCCATGCGCGAGAGGCGTTCGATAAGACAGAGCGTCTGCCCGCCGCGGTCGCCGCGCATGAGCGAATGAACCTCGTCGATAACCACATAGCGCAGGTCGCAGAACATGCGCGGGATCGCCATGTGCTTATGGATCAGGAGCGCCTCGAGCGACTCGGGCGTAATTTGTAGGATGCCACTTGGCTTTTTGATGAGTTTGGCCTTGTGTGATTGCGAGACATCGCCATGCCAGTGCCAGACGGGGATATCGGCCTCTTCGCACAGGTCGTTGAGGCGGACGAACTGATCATTGATGAGCGCTTTGAGGGGGCCAATGTAGAGGGCGCCCACGCTCGCGGGCGGGTTCTCCCAAAACTCGGTCAGGATGGGAAAGAAGGCTGCCTCGGTTTTGCCGGAAGCCGTGGATGCCGTCAGGAGCACATTGTCCTGAGTGTTAAAGATGGCATCAGCTGCCGCAACCTGGATAGAGCGCAAGCTCTCCCAATCGTGGGAGTAGATGAAGTCTTGGATAAACGGGGCGTAGCGGTCAAAGGCGTTCACGGGGCCTCCTTTCAAAAGCGAATCTCTCAACGCGGCGGGCAGTGGCTTGCTGCATTACTGCTTCAACGTTTGCCCAGATAGAGCCTGCCAAAATTAACCTGTCCCTATTTGGCAGGTTAGATGGTGAATTCGGCGAAGTTACGGTCGCCGCCTGCGGTATCGGTGTCGCCTGTTGCGGCTGCCGGCGCCAGCGCGTCGCCGCCGACGCTTTGCAGCAGCTCGGCCACGTTGGCGTCGGGGTTTTGGCATAGGATGTCGAGCAGCTCGAT
>CAJMRZ010000244.1 GCA_905215945.1 uncultured bacterium
GCAACGAGCGCAACAACGACCGTCGCAACCGCCAGCGCGATCGCAAACAGCGCAACAAGGAGCGCAACGCCGCCCCCACCGAGCCCACGCTTTCGCGCGAGGAACTCGCGGCCATGAAGGTCGCCGAGCTGCGCGAGAAGGCCAAGGAGTTCGAGATCGAGACGACCGGCAAGAAGAAGGCCGAGCTCGTCGAGGAGATCTACACCACTGCCGCGAAGGCCGAGGGCTTCCGCGACATCAAGGGCATTCTGCAGATTCGCCCGGACAGCTCCGGCATCATCCACGCCCATGGCTACATGAAGTCCAACGACGACGCCTTCGTCCCCGCCTACCTCATTCGCTCCGCGCGTCTGCGCACGGGCGACGTCATCGAGGGCTCGCTTCGTCCTTCGCGCGGCGGCGACAAGCGCGCCGGCCTCGCCAAAATCACGACCGTCAACGGTCTAGACCCCGAGCAGATTCGCAACCGCCCCAAGTTTGGTGACCTCACCCCGGTCTATCCCAACGAGCCGCTGCGCATGGAGCACGGCAAGGACTCCATTACCGGTCGCGCCATCGACATCGTGTCGCCGATCGGCAAGGGTCAGCGTGGCCTGATCGTGTCCCCGCCCAAGGCCGGCAAGACCACGATCCTCAAGAAGATTTGCCAGTCTATCTCGATTAACAATCCCGAGGTGCACCTCATCTGCCTGCTCGTCGACGAGCGCCCCGAAGAGGTCACCGATATGCAGCGTTCCATCAAGGGCGAGGTTGTGGCGTCGACCTTCGATATGCCCGCCGACAACCACACTCGCGTGGCAGAGCTCGTCATCGAGCGCGCCAAGCGCATCGTGGAGCTGGGCGGCGATGTCGTGGTGGTGCTCGACTCCATTACACGTCTTGCCCGCGCCTACAACTTGGCGGCGCCCGCCTCAGGCCGCATCCTTTCGGGCGGCGTCGATTCGGCGGCACTGTATCCGCCCAAGCGCTTCCTGGGCGCAGCCCGCAATATCGAGAATGGTGGCTCGCTCACCATCCTGGCCTCTGCCCTCATCGACACTGGTTCCAAGATGGACGAGGTCATCTTTGAGGAGTTCAAGGGCACCGGCAACATGGAGCTTAAGCTCGACCGCGAACTGGCCGACCGCCGCATCTTCCCGGCTATCGACCCCGTTGCCTCCGGTACGCGTAACGAGGACCTGTTGGTTGACGAGCAGATGCGTCCGTTTGTCTTTGGCCTGCGTCGCATTCTTGCCGGCATGAACAACACCGAGCGCGCAGCCGCATCGTTTATCAAGGGTCTTAAGGGCACCAACACCAACCAGGAGTTCCTGGTGCGTTCGGCCAAAAAGCACAGCGACTACGAGCAGACGTTCTAGGTTGTCATCCACACGCAGCGATAGTCATCAATGCGATAGAGGGTCGGGGCTTTGAGCCTCGGCCCTTTTCCATATCGCCGCTCCGCGCTTATTTTTGACCATAAGACTGGCAAGCAGCAGGTTTCCCGTTTCAATCCGACATCGTCGCTTGCAATCGACAGGGCGGTTTCGCATAATAGCTTTTAAGCTTCGCGACGGAAAACGCAGATGAAACGAACCATATACCGTTGCTTTGGGGCACAGCCCCGCTTCATCTTCTCTCGCGCAGCCAACTAAATGATGCGATTTGGGTGCTGGAAGATGGGGAGAGCTCATGGCTTCTTCTGATGCAACACAACGAGCAGTCCTTGCCGGACTTTCGTGCGGGATCGGCCTTGCCGCTCCCGTGGTTATGTATGCCGCGACGCTGCCGTTTTCGTCGGTGAACGAGACGGTCGTGGCGGGTGCGGTTCCCTTCGCCGTGGGCGCGGTGGCGGGCGTGGGCATCTATGCCGCATCGCTGGGTATTTCCGAGTATCGTGCGCAGCGTGAAGAGCGTCTGTTCCAGCCCGATGCCATGGGCGGTGCCGCCAATCTCAATCAGCATCAAAGCGAGTTCAAGACCGCCTCGATTCCAGTTCAGCAGCAGGATGCGACTCCTTACGCTGCGACTTCTGCTTCTCAGGCTCAGGCGGAGCAGTCTACCTCGGCATTCCTTTCCGGCCTGACTGGTGCGTTCCAGCGCCGTCATGCCGATGATGGTGTCCCTACCATCGCTCGAGCCGCAGATGCCATGGACGAGGCCGAGGCTTGGTCCATGATCGACAGTATGCTCGACGACGATTCGCCGGTGAGCTGCGACCCTGCACACTCGCGCGACGTCTATCAAGTCGCCATCGACGAGCTCACCAACGGCGGTCAGACCGGCTCCTTCAATCGCGACGACATCGCCGCCGCGGCACGCGCCGTGTCTGGTTCCCAGGCCGCCCCTGCGGGCAGCACGGCGGCTTTCGTGG
>CAJMRZ010000245.1 GCA_905215945.1 uncultured bacterium
CATCGCGGATCTGAATGCCCGCATGGACGCGCGGCGCGGGCGCAAGACGCACCGTCGCGTGGACGTGACCGCAGTCACGTTCCCCTTCAAGCCCGGTGACTACGTGGTGCACGCCACACACGGCATCGCGCACTTCACGGCCATCGTGCGCCAGGAGGTCGCTGGCCGCGAGCGCGACTACTTCCTGCTGGAATACGCTGATGGCGACAAGCTGTACGTGCCGCTCGAGCAGGTCGACCGCATCACGCGCTATGTGGGACCGGACGGCCAGAACCCGCGCCTCACGCGCCTGAACACCGCCGACTGGACCCGCGCCACCAACAAGGCGCGCAAGAGCGCCAAGAAGCTCGCGTTCGACCTCGTGGACCTCTACACGCGCCGCAGCTCCATCACGGGGTTCGCCTTCGGGCCGGACACGCCCGAGCAGATCGAGATGGAGGAGAGCTTTCCTTACGACGAGACGCGCGACCAGCTGGAGGCCATCGCCGACATTAAGGCCGATATGGAGGCGCCCAAGCCCATGGACCGCCTGCTGTGCGGCGACGTGGGTTTTGGCAAGACCGAGGTCGCCCTGCGCGCGGCGTTTAAGTGCGTGGACTCCGGCCGCCAGGTCATGGTGCTCTGCCCCACGACCATTCTTGCCCAGCAGCACTACGAGACGTTCTTTGAGCGCTTTGCCCCGTTTGGCCTTGAGGTCGAGGTGCTCAGCCGTTTCCGCACGCCGGCGCAGCAAAAGCGCGCGCTCAAGGCGTTTGCCGAGGGCACGATCGACGTGCTCATCGGCACGCATCGTCTGCTATCGGCCGATGTGAATCCCAAGAACCTGGGCCTGGTGATCATCGACGAGGAGCAGCGCTTTGGCGTGCAGCACAAGGAGCAGCTCAAGAACCTGCGCGAGCAGATTGACGTGCTCACGCTATCGGCCACGCCGATTCCGCGAACCATGCAGATGGCCACGAGCGGCGTGCGCGACATGAGCCTGATCACGACGCCGCCGACCGGGCGTCGTCCCGTGATCGTGCACGTGGGGGAGTACGACCCCGACGTGGTGAGTGCGGCGATTCGCCTGGAGGTGGGTCGCGGCGGCCAGGTGTACTACGTGTCCAACCGCGTCAAGACCATCGACGACGCCGTGGCACGCGTGCATGAGGCCGCGCCCGAGGCGCGCGTGGGCGTGGCGCACGGCAAGATGAGCCCGCGCGAGGTCGAGGACGTGATGATCGAGTTCGCGACCAAGAAGATCGACGTGCTCATCGCCACGACCATCGTGGAGAGCGGCATCGACAACGCAACGGCCAACACGCTCATCATCGAGGATTCGCAGCGCCTGGGCCTGGCGCAGCTCTACCAGCTCAAGGGCCGTGTGGGCCGCTCTGCCACGCAGGCCTACGCGTATTTTATGTTCCCGGGCGAGCTGCCGCTCACCGAGGAGGCAACGGCGCGCCTGACCGCACTTTCCGAGTTCCAGGACCTGGGCAGCGGCATGCGCATCGCCATGCGCGACCTAGAGATCCGTGGCGCCGGTTCGCTTATGGGAGCCGAGCAGCACGGCAATCTGTCGAGCGTGGGCTTTGACCTGTTTACGCAGATGCTGGGCCAGGCCGTGGCCGAGGCGCGCGGCGATGACGACGCCGGCGTGGAGGCGGCGAGCGTGGGTATTAACCTGCCGGCCGACTACTTCTTGTCCGAGGAGTACTTGCCGGCGGTGGATCAGCGCGTGCTCGTGTACCGTAAGCTCGCAGCGGCCGAGGACCTGGAGAGCATCGATGAGGTGCAGGAAGAGACCGAGGCCGCGCACGGTGAGCTGCCGCTGGCGGGGCTCAACCTGTTCAACCGCGCGCGTATTCGTATCCGTGGCGAGCGCTTGGGGCTCGAGAGCGTCACGCTCAGCGGCGGCCGCATCACGTTTTTGGGCGTCGACGTGCCCAAGAAGGTGGCCTTTGAGCTTAAGACCCGCTATGGCGCGGTGAACTTCCCCAAGAGCCGCAAGCTGTCGGTGCCCTATAAGGCAGGCGCTGGTGTGGGCAGCGGCCTGGGTCGCGGCCTCGACGCCAACGACGGCACCGGCCCGGTGGCCGCGGCACTCATGCTGCTGCAGCAATTAGGCGCGAGTGACGATGACTGACAAGTAAGGGGCGTAGCGGGGCGGAGTCATCTTTGCCCCGCCACGTTGCAGGTTGATTCCAGCCGCATCGAAAGGAAAGCATGTTCGGATACATCTATAAGAAAGATGTCGCCATGATCGCGGTTATCCTGTGCCTTTGTCTGGGCGTGGGCAGCTTCTTCGATTATCAGATCTCGTGCGCGCTGTTCAACATCGGCAGCATGTACGGCCGCTTTATCGAGG
>CAJMRZ010000246.1 GCA_905215945.1 uncultured bacterium
GTGGCGCTCGTGGTGGCAACCAGGCCGGCTCCCGTGGCGGCCGTGCCGGCGGTCGCGATAACCGTGGCAGCTATGGCAACAGCCGTGGCGGCAAGCGCGGCGGCAGCTCCCGTCGCCCCGGTGACGGCGGCGGCAAGCGCAAATAGCATACGCATCGCCCGCTAGAGCGAGGTGAACCAAGGGCTCCGAGCAACTACGTTCGGGGCCCTTTTTGTTTGCCGTATCCGATCGCTAGTTCAAATGTGATTTCCTCGGGAATGCGTCTAGAGGATGCCGTGGGCCTGTTTCCTACCATGCGGCAATGGGTCCCATGGGGTGCGCCGTGCATTTTTTGGAGTATTCTGCAGTTCGAGTTGTCTGCATATGATTCGACGTCGCCAACGGTGGCCTTCGGATATCCCTAGCGAGCGTTCTGAGTCAGATTTCGCCGTTTTCCGGAGCAGGGGCGCGTCATTCTCGCCATGTCGGGACTTAAAATGATACGGCGCCCTACAGTTTTGCCCATCCGCGGCGGTGCTGGCGCGGTCACCTTGCAGAATACTCCGTTTTTTGCACGGGCCAGGATGGGGTACCTCAGGAGAACACGGCAGTATCCCGTAAATATATACAATCTGTACCGTAATTTATACAAAACGAAGAGGCGGACAGCGTAGGGTGGGTGCATTGGGGTGCTTGGTGCACCAAAACGGGGGTCCCACGTGCCGTATACTCTGGCTGGATGTGAAAACGGCTTGACGCGTTGCTGAGCGTAGGGGGAGGGTGCCTCGATGAGCGTATTCGAAATTGTGTTTAGTCCGACGGGTGGAACGCGGAAGGTGTCTGGCCTTGTGGCCGGGGCGCTGGACAAGAATACCGTTACCGTCGATCTGACCGATAGCGGGCTAGATTTCAGCGCTGTCTCGATGACTGAGGACGACGTGGCCGTAATCTCTGCGCCGGCGTATGCCGGTAGAATCCCGGCTGTGGTGACTGACCGGTTGGGTATGGTGTGCGGCAACGGGGCTCGGACTGTTTTGGTTTGTGTATACGGAAACCGCGCGTTTGAGGACACGCTCGTAGAGCTGGAGGACGTTGCGAAGTGCGCTGGATTTAGGGTGGTTGCAGCGGTTTCTGCTATTGCTGAGCATTCCGTTGCTCGTCAGTTTGCTGCTGGGCGACCGGATGCGCAGGATGCGGCGCAGCTTGCAGAGTTTGCGCAGCAAATTCAGCAAAAGCTGTCGGCTGAGGATGCATCCGAGCCCTCTATTCCTGGCAATCGTCCTTATAAACAAGCTGGAGGTCATCGCATGGCACCCGAGGCAACAGAGGATTGCGTCTCCTGCGGTGCATGCGCCGCGGCGTGCCCCGTTTGTGCTATCGACAAGGGTGACCCCAAGCGAGCAGCTGGCGAGGCGTGCATCTCCTGCATGCGCTGCATCGCCGTATGTCCGCGAGGCGCTCGCAAGCTTGATCACAACAAGCTATCTGCTGTTTCCCAGATGCTGAGCAAGGTTTGCGTCGTGCGGAAGGAATGCGAGCTTTTCATCTAGCGCATACGAAATTGGTGCAATGGGGCCAGGTTAATCTGCACCAACCGTTCGTACGAGAAGGCGCTTAAGGCCTTTACGCTCAACAAGACCGTGCCGTCGATGAAGGTCGCCAAGGAGGTTCTCGACGACATGATCGAGGCCAACAAGGGTTACTGGCCCGAGCTTAAGTAAAAGCAACAGGGTCGCTGGCCGCATACCTGAAGCAATGCCCCGCCCACGTGATTGCGTGGGCGGGGCATTGTCGTTTGGTAACGCGTTTTATCAAATATGGCATTTATCTGCGATAATGTTCATTTTCACCGCTGATGGTGACATTTCATACCGCCTGCCGAACTGCGTGGAGACCTAACAACTTTTTAGGTCAGTGTTGTGCGTGTAGCAATTTCGCCCGGCCTCGCCTCCGGGCTGCCATGTGAGAGGGGATCTTATGGCTCGACTGCACGTAATGGAACGCAGCCACGCTCAGGCCGTCATGGACGACCTGCACGATGCACTCGGACGTCGTCTGGCGGTGAGTTCACTCGCCCCGTGCCCCGTCGAGTTTACGGCGGCGCTCGTCAACCTGTGCTCTACCCAGAGCTGCGGCAAGTGCACGCCCTGCCGCGTGGGCCTGAGCGCGCTGAGCGATCTGCTCGCCGATGTGCTCGAGGGCCGCGCCGACGAGTCCACGCTCAATCTGATCGAGCGCACCGCCCGCACCATCTATCTTTCGAGCGATTGCGCCATCGGTTACGAGGCCGGCGCCATGGCGCTTACGGCTATCCGCGGTTTCCGTGACGATTTTGAGCACCACATC
>CAJMRZ010000247.1 GCA_905215945.1 uncultured bacterium
ACGCGGCAGCCAATAACGCCTACAACGCTACCTCGGCGGACGCGAACGCTTCTGCCGACAATTCGTACGTTGATGAAGCCATGACTGCGGACGAGGAGGCCGTTGCCGCCCGCCGTGCCGCCGAAAGCTCGTTGTGGGGCGCTCCTGCCCAGCAGCAGGCGGCTGAGGCTGCGCCGTACAATGCAAACCTCGCCAGCATGCCTATCATCTCCGGTGCCGCGGACATCGATCTCGATGACCTCGATGAGCCTGCAGCCATCACCGCATCGATTGATGCCCAAGATCGCATCGACACCGGCGACCTTCCGGACGCCTCGCTCGAGGTTGATGTTCCCATGGCCGATTACTCGTGCCACGAGGACATGTGGGCCGCCGCCACCGCGATTCTGGATGAGATTGACGAGCCCGCTCCTGTTGCAGCCCCCGCTCCCGTCGCTGCCCCTCAGCCTGCTGCCCCCGCCTATGTCGGCCGTCACAGTGCTGTGTTCCCCGAGGATACTGCCCGTATCTCGCGCGAGAGCATCGAGCGGGCCGAGGCTATTGCCGCCGGCATTATGGAAAATCGTCGTCACGAGCGCGTCAATCAGATCCTCGAGGAAGAGATCGAGCGCCTGCAGTCCTCTACCGCCAAGCGTACGGGCCGTGCCTATCTGAGCGTTATCGAGGGCGGTACCGCCAGCTTTGCGCCGCTCCGCGCGGAGGCATAACTTCTGCATGGTTAAGATCAATCGAAAATGGGCGGTCGTGACCTGCCTCATGGCGCTCTTGATTTGGGGCAATTCGCTGGTTCCCGGCTCGGGGTCGGGCTCGCTGAGTCTAACGGTCATGGAAACTATCCGCGGTTTCCTGCACGGCGTGGGACTTCCATATGCATGGGTGACCAACTTTGTTGTTCGCAAGTGCGCGCATTTTACCGAGTATATGGTGCTCGGCATCCTGGCAACGCACGCCTTTGATCTTGAGGGCCGGCGCACCTTTGACGTGCTGCTGCCCACGGCGGTGTTCCTGCTGCTGATTCCCTCGATCGACGAGACGATTCAGCTCTTTGTGCCGGGACGCGCCGGCATGATCACCGATGTGATGATCGACTGCTGTGGAGCGGCAACGGGCGTTGTGCTCCGATATCTCTTACGGTCGCTGATGTGCGCCAAAAAGGCCGCCTAGGACGTATTGTTTGTCCTAGGCGGCCTTTTTTATTTGAGGGCTTATATGGGGCGTGGTGGCGTCGTTCCGTAGGTTGGATTTGCCGAGCGCGCCACGCCCTGTGGGTGCGTCTGCTACTGAAGCGCCTGTGCGCCCAGGGCCAGGCAGCCCATAATGCCCTGCTTGCCCTCGAGGCTGTTGTTGACGATGTAGTTATCGATGTCGTTGACCTCGGGCGTGACGATATAGCCGTTGAGCATCTCGGCACACTTCTTGCGTGCGAGCGGCACGATGGGGGTGTGGTCGGCCACGCCGCCGCCGATGATGATCTTTTGCGGCGCGTAGCACAGCGTGTAGGTCATGAGTGCCTGTGCCAGATAGCCGGCGAGCAGGTCCATGGCCTCCGGGTCATCGGCCATGTCTCCGGCGCTCTTGCCATCCCAGCGCTTTTTAACGCCGGGGCCGGCAATGAGGCCCTCTAGGCAGTTGTCGTGGAAGGGGCAGGCGCTATGCTCGCCGATGGTGTCGCGCGGGTCGCGCGTGACCAGGATGTGGCCGGCCTCGGGATGCATCATGCCGTGCACGAGCTTACCGCCCGAGAGCACGCCGGCGCCCACGCCGGTGCCGATGGTCAGGTAGACCACATCGGTAAGGCCCTGAGCGCAACCAAACGTGACCTCGCCCAGGCAGGCGACGTTGACGTCGGTATCGTAGCCGCAGGGGATATTGAGCTCGTTTTGGATAGTGCCCAGCAGGTCAAAGTAGCGCCATGCCGTTTTGGGCGTCTCTAGAATCTTGCCGTATTGGGGCGAGGCGGGGTTGACTGCGGTAGGGCCAAAGGCGCCAATGCCCAGCGCGGCGATGCCCTTGTCGGCAAACCATGCGTTGACGGCCTCGACGGTTTCCTGCGGGGTCGTGGTCGCGATCTGCTCGCGCTCCAGGACCGTACCGTCTGCATAGCCCGTGGCGCAGACCATCTTGGTGCCGCCGGCCTCGAGCGCTCCGATAAGCTGCTGTTCTGCCATAGTATTCCTCTCTCTGGGACGAGTTGCTCCGTGACTAAAGTATAGAGCTCTAAACAATTTAAGAAAGCGTTATAGAAAGAAGCCCCGCAACTCGGTGGTGAACTGCCTCCCATTTCTTGGACATGAGAAATGGGAGGCTTTCTTTATGCGCG
>CAJMRZ010000248.1 GCA_905215945.1 uncultured bacterium
GAGCGGCAAGCAGCCTCGAGTTTGTCGTGCAGGGTGATCCATCCATAAACGACGACGTGCATTCCTATACCTGCAAGGCACGCGCGGACGGTAAGAACTTGGCAACGGTTCGCCTATCGTGTGACCGCGAGCTCAAGGTCGGGGCGCACGTGCGTGTTATCGGTCGCGTTTCACGTTTTGAGAACGATGCGTATGGACGATCGCGCGCGCTCCGAGGCGAGGTGCGCAAGGTAAAAGCCGTTCGGATTGTGTCGGTCGATGAGGGCTCTCCGGGGTCGCTGCTTCGGCTGCGAAATGGGCTGCTTGCGTCCATCGCGCCTGCGACCGACCCGGCGCGTGCACTCATAGCCGGTGTCGCCTGCGGTCGTTCGGCCGAGCTGCGCGCCCAGCCGGCGGGCGACTGGTTTTCGGTGACGGGAACGGCGCATCTTATCGCCGTCTCGGGCAGCCATTTGGCTATCGTGGGGTTTGTAATCGAGGGTGTATTGCAAAAGACTCGGTGCTCACGTGGTCTTCAGCGGGCGATATTGGCGATAACGCTTGTGGGCTACGTTGCCTTTACGGGCGCGTCTCCCTCGGCCGTGCGCGCGTGCTGCATGTTGTTCGCGACGCTTGTCGTAAACGGCGCGGGGCGTCGCCGGCACGGACTTTCGGCACTCTTCGTAACCATGTCCATCTTTGTGCTGCTGCGGCCGACGGTTCTGTTCGAGATGGGCTTTCAGCTTTCATGTGCCAGCGTCTTAGCCATTCTGTGCTTTTGTCCCTATGCGACCTACGCTTTGGGTGAGCTTAGCGTTCCGTCGGGCGTTGCCGGCATGCTTTCCGTCACGCTGTGCTCGCAACTGGCGACACTTCCCATTACCATTCCTGCCTTTGGTACGTTCTCGCTCATTGCTCCGCTGGCAAATGCGGTCCTCGGTCCGGTGGTGAGTGTACTGCTCGTCGTGTCGATCGTGCTGGTTCCCTTTTCGCTCGTGGCGCCGTTGCGGACTTGGGCGCTCGTTGTGCCCATGATTGCCGCCCGTTGTGCGCTGTTCTTTGAGCAGCTGTTTGCCGCCGTGCCGGGTGCATCCGTGAGCGTGCCGCCCGATAGCATGTGGATTTACCTAGTGCCGTGTTTGCTGGCGGTTCTGCTGGTCTGGTGGCCGCGTCCCCGTGCACGTCCTATGGCGGTGGGGCTTGCATGCCTGGTGCTCTTGGCTGCGATTCCGTACGCCTACTGGGATCGATTCGCTCCGCCTTCGGTGACGGTGCTCGATGTGGGCCAGGCCGATGCGATTCTTATTCGCCAGGGCGGCGCAGTGGCGCTCGTCGACTGCGGGCTCGACGAGCGCGTAGTGGCGGCGTTGGTTCGCAATAACGTGCACCATATCGATGCCGTCTTTGTGACGCATTGGGATGAGGACCACTGGGGTGGTCTGCCTGCCGTGCTCGAACAGTTTTCGGTCGGAACGATTGCCGTGGCGGCGGATGCGCTGGAGGATGCTCCTGCCGAGGTATTGAACCGACCTGGCGTGGAGTATCGGCAGGTGTGCCGTGGGGATACGGTCGACATCGGCTCATTTTGCGCTCGCGTGATGTGGCCATTCGAGTCCGTGGATGGCGAGGGAAATGAGGACTCGCTTGTCCTGTTGCTCTCTTATGTTCAGGAAGGCAAGGGCCTGCGCATACTCCTCACCGGTGATGCCGAGCTTGACCAAGAACGGGAATTCGTGCAGGAGGTGGGGGATATCGATGTCCTTAAACTTGGGCATCACGGCTCTAAGGTTTCAGTTGATGGTGAGTTGCTGGACGTCCTGAAGCCCGAGCTTTCCCTCGCGAGCGCGGGCGAGGGGAATCGATACGGCCATCCGTCCGATGCCTGCATCGATGCCGTTAAGGAAGCGGGCGGTGTGTTCGCGTGCACCATCGAACACGGCGACATTACCGTCACGCCGACTGCGAATGGCTTTGCGATGCGATGCCAGCGACCGTGACGACGTCGTTGGCGTGTGGTGGGCCCCTGGGCTAGAATGGCACGGAACGAATACGAAGGCCTGCGGGAGGGGAGCGCAATGTCCGAAACCGGTCTGCTGCCGGCATATCTGATTGTCGGTACCGACGGAGTCAAGCGCGATCACGCCGTCTCGCGTATGAAAGCGCGTCTGGAAAAGTCGGGTATGGTTGAGTTCAACCTCGACGAGCGCGACATGACCAAGGACCCCGATATCGAGTCCATTATCGGATCGCTTAACACCTTTCCGATGGGCAGCGAGTTTCGCCTGGTAATCCTTGACGGCTGCTCAAAACTCGCCAAAGCGATCTCCGAGCCGCT
>CAJMRZ010000249.1 GCA_905215945.1 uncultured bacterium
GTGACACTTCGGGTATGAACCGAATGCTCTAGCCAACTGAGCTATACCGCCATATCAGCGCCCCACCTTTACGGATGGAGCGCTATCAATTATAGCCGAACTTATCCCGTTTGTCAAGGGGTTTTTGCGGGCCTTTCCAACTTTTTTCTTAGGAGTGCATGGAGTAGTTGGGGGCCTCTTTGGTAATCTGGATATCGTGGGGGTGGCTCTCCTTCAGGCCGGCGTTGGTGATGCGCACAAACTGGGCCTTGTCGTGGAGCTCCTGGATGGTGGCGCACCCGGTGTAGCCCATGCCGGAGCGCAGGCCGCCCACCATCTGGAAGATGGTGTCCGCCAGGGGCCCCTTGTAGGGCACACGGCCCTCTACGCCTTCGGGCACGAACTTCTTCTGCTCGCCCTGGAAGTACCGGTCGCTGCTGCCCTTGCCCATGGCGCCCAGGCTGCCCATGCCGCGGTACACCTTGAACTGGCGGCCCTGGTACAGCTCGTACTCGCCGGGGGCCTCTTTGCAGCCGGCCACCATGCTGCCCAGCATCACCACGTTGGCGCCAGCGGCCAACGCCTTGACGATGTCGCCGCTGTACTTAATGCCGCCGTCGGCGATGACGGGGATGCCGTACTTGGCGGCCTCCTGGTACGCCTTGTTGGCAAAGTTGCCGGTCACGACGTAGCCGGCGCGGCCGCGGCGCATGAGGTTCATGGGGATGCCCGCAAACTGCAGCGTGGCGCCGCCCTGCAAAAACAGGACACGGTAGTTGTCAGGGATGCTCAGCAGGCGGCGCAGGGTTGCCTCGGCGTCGTCAATGATCTGCTGGTACATGCTAGATCGATGGCTCATCTCGAGCACGGACATGCCGCAACCGCGGTAGTCCATCATCTCGTCGGCGATCTCGGCGAGCACGCTTGTAGGCAGCGCGGCCGGGCCAGCTGAGAAGTTGTGCACACGTGCCATCTTCTAGTTCCCCTCGTAGTCGTTTGAACGTTCGGGATACTTTAGCACAGTGGAGCGCCGGGCGCGACCGCATCACGGTAAAACTCGAGTGCGCCGCTATGATTTACAGGATGGTTACATGGGGGAGAGGTGACCTTACTCCTCAGGCAAATCCAAATCTGCGAGCGAAGACATGAGGTTCTCTAGGCGCTTGATCTCTTCGCCGCAAATTAGCTACCTCCTGCCCGCTACGACGCCAGTGTGGCAATGACGGCTTCGTCGCCGGCGTATATTAGGGTGTTGCCATCGGGAATGATCGTCTGGCCTTCGCGCTTGAGCATCACCACAATAAACGGATGCTTGCCTTGCGGCACATCGCGCAGGCGCTGGCCGGCCAGGCGACCGTGGGGCGTCACGGTGACCTCGCGCAGCGTAACCTCGGCACGCTCTTCAAACGTCGGCGCGGCCATCACCAGCAGGTCACCTTCCTCGATGACGGTATCGCCGTTGGGCAGCACCGGGTGCGCACCGTCGCGCAGCACCAAGACCACCAGCATATCCGTGGCGCTGCCAATGTCCGCGAGCGAGCGACCAGCAAACGGATGTCCAGCGCCTACCTTGAGCTTGACGAACGACATGCCGTCCTCGTCGCGGTAATCGTTAAATGTACGGCGCACGTCGCCTTCCGCGTCGATCATATTGAGCTTTTTCGCCACCGCCGGTAGCAGCGAGCCCTGCACCACAATGCTCGACACGGCAATCACAAATACCAGGTCAAACAGGTCGTGTCCGCCGGGAACGCCGGCCACCACGGCAAAGAGGCTAAAGACGACCGAAGCTGCTCCGCGCAGGCCCGCCCAGCTTACGAGCGCGACCTGGCGGGGGTTCGTCTTAAAGGGCGCCAGGAGCACGCCGACGGCGATGGGACGGCTCACGAAAAGCATAAACGCCATGAGCGCCAGGCCCGGCAGCAGCATCTGCGGCAGGCGTGCGGGCGTTACGAGCAGGCCGAGCAAGAAGAAGATCGTCATCTCGGCCATCTCGGTGAGGGTGTCAAAGAAGTGCGCCATCTCGACCTTGCCGGTGATGTCGCTCGCACCCAGCACAATGCCAGCCAGGTACACGGCCAAAAATCCGTTGCCCCCCAGGTAGCTCGGCAGCGCGTAGGCGACGATGGCCACGGCGAACAAAAAGATGGTCTGCGCGCCCTCGGCCGTTGCGTGCGCGCGTTCAATCAGGCGGCCCGCCGCCCAGCCGATGGCAAGGCCCAGGCCCGCGCCCAGGATAATCTGCTTGGCCAGCAGTGCGGGAATGTTGATGTCGCCGCCGGCCGCGAGTGTGGCGAGCACGGCAGTGAGCATGT
>CAJMRZ010000250.1 GCA_905215945.1 uncultured bacterium
GCGAGTCGCCGATGGAGTACGCCACATCGTGCTGCAGTTCAGAAACGCCGTCGAGCGCCTGGCCGGTACGCATCCACTTCTTGACGGACTTCATCTGAGCGTCGAAATCGGCGCGCGAGTTAAAGACATGCATGGCTTATGCCTCCTTAATGGGTGCCAGCGCCTGAGCCAAATCGGCAGACGTCAGCGGTCGCAGGGACACCTCAAAGCTGAAGCTCTCAAAACGGGTGCGATAGGAATCGAGCACCTCGGAACCCCAAGAGTTCGAGCCAAGGCCGAGCAGCTGGTCGTTGATGTTAACCGTGACCGTGTCGCCCGGAACAAGGTCGTAGACGTGCTTGGCATTATCAATAGCCTCGCAGCTATAGGGCCATGCCGAGAACGAGAACGGGTTGGAAGCGGCGTCGGCCGGACGAGTCACCAGCACGCCATCACCGTGGCTAGAGCGCAGGGCAACCCAGCGGGTACCCTCGCGGTTGGCACAGTCCTGAGGCATAACGTAGGGCGTGAACATGTCGTCGACCGTAGTGCGGTAATGACCGACCGGGTTGGCACGCAGCGAGTCCGGATAGTTCTCGCCCGGGCCGTGGCCATACCACTCGACGGCACGATCGCAACCGGGAACCTCAAAGGAGATGCCGATGCGCGGGATAATGTCCGAATAGTCGCCGTAGGGCTCGCCGGAAACCTTGAGGTCGACGCGACCGCTCGGAAGCACGGTGTAGACAAGCTCGACGCGCATGCCGAACGCGCGGACGGGAGGAGCAATACGTTGGCTCACGGTAACGACGACCGCATTGCCGTCCTGCTTCCAAAAAACCTTGCGGGTGGACGTCTGCATTACATCAATGAAGTTGTCCTTCCACAGGGAGTCGTACTCCTGGGCGTGGTTGTCGACGAGCGGATGCCAAAAACCAACCTGGGGACCAGAGGCCATGACGTCACGGCCGGATGCCTTCCACTCGCTCACGGTGCCGTTTACCTTGCTGAAGGTCAGCTCGCCGTTGAGGGAGTGAATGCGAATCTCCTGCTCGGTCTCCTCGACCGTAAGCTCAGGACGAGTGGGAGCCGCAATGGCCGGCGCCGGATGGTTTGCGATGGCAAACTGGTTTGCGCCCAGTTGGAACATCGGCTCGCACCAGACGTGAGCGGCCATGGTGTAGGCGCGCACAGTCAGCAGGGTCTCGCCTACCGCGGCCTCGTGAATCACCAGCGGAAGCTGGACGGACTCACCGGGGGCAACCGCACCGGGCATGAGCGTCTTGCGGCAGACCACGTCGCCGTCCACCAGGGTCTCCGCCGACAGGCAAACATCCTCGAGGGTGGTAAACCAGCGCTTGTTGGTGACAGTCAGCTCGCCCGCCTCGGCGTCATAAGCCATGCGAACCGGGCAGATGACCTGGCCGTACTCGGTAAGGCCCGGGCTCGGCTGCTGCCAGGGGAACACCATGCCATCGATGCAGAAGTTGCTGTTGTTGGGGTAATCGCCGTTGTCGCCGCCATACATATCGTAGGCAATGCCGTCCTCGGTCACAGCAGCCAGACCGTGGTCGCACCATTCCCAGATAAACTGGCCTTGGATGCAATCCCAGCGATCGAAGACCTCCTGATACTCGGACAGGCCTCCGGGGCCGTTGCCCATGGAGTGACCGTACTCGCAGTTGATGCGCGGCTTGGGGAACGGATGCTCACCAAAGTCGTTCATCTGCGACACACGGGAGTACATCGTGGAAATGACGTCGACGGTATCGGCGTTGCGGTCCTCCTCGTAGTGGACCGGACGACCATCGAGCTCGTGAGCCTTGGCGTACATCGCGCGGATGTTGCAGCCATAGCCGCTCTCGTTGCCCAGCGACCACATGATGATGCACGCGTGGTTGCGCTCCTGCATCACCAGGCGCTCAATACGGTCGACGTAGGCCGGCTCCCATGCCGGGTCGTCGGTAACCAGGGCGATGTTGCCGATATTCTCGAAGCCGTGGCTCTCCATATCGGTCTCGGCGACCAGCATGATGCCATACTCATCACACAGCTCGTAGAAGCGCGGGTCATTGGCATAGTGAGAGGTGCGCACTGCGTTGATGTTGTGCTGCTTCATGAGCTCCAGGTCGCGGCGCATGCGATCGAGGCCCACGGCGCGGCCCTTGTGGTCGTCGCAGTCGTGGCGGTTCACGCCGTGCATCTTGAAGTAGGTGCCGTTCAGGAAGATCTGGTTGCCCTCGATGGTCACCTCGGCGAGGCCCTGGCGGTGCGGGACGACCTCGGAGACGCCGTCGGCGCCG
>CAJMRZ010000251.1 GCA_905215945.1 uncultured bacterium
CGTGGTCGCGGGCATAATCCTCTCGAATCCAACGCTCAATCTCGGCATACTCGGTATTGACGCAAAAGACCTTAGCCGAAGAATTGACCGAGGAGTTCTCGTTGTCCTGACGATACGAAAGCACGGCATCGTGCAGGTAAACGGCCTTGTCGGCGCAGGCAATCACCTTAAAGGCAAACGACGTGTCCTGAAAGGATGCCCCCGGAGTCGGCAAGAACTTGATGCCGTTGCGCTCAAGAAAATCGCGACGGTACACAGCCGACCAAATCGACGGTTTCTGCTTAAAGAACTGCGTCGTGTCGCTCGGGTGCACCGGCTTACCGCAGTCCTTGGCCTTAAACATCTCGTGCAGCGAACGGCGCTCCTCGGGCTTAGACCAGTAGAAATCAAAGTTCGCCTTCGCAAAGTCGGCATTATTGCTATCGGCGGCCGAGACAAGTTTTTCGAGTGCGTCGGACGCCATAAAGTCATCGGACTCCAAGATGCCAACGTACTTGCCACGCGCCATCTCCAGACCGTGGTTCATCGAGTCGCCGTAGCCGCTGTTGGCCTTGTCGATCATCTTGACGCGCCTATCGCGCTCCATATACTCGCGGATAATCGCCGGCGAGTTGTCGGTCGACCCGTCGTTAATGCAGATGATCTCGATGTCCTTGAGCGTCTGCGCCACGGCGGAATCGAGGCACTCGCGCAGGTAGCGTTCGACATTGCAGATGGGGACAAGCAGCGAAACTTTAGGGGTATCAGAGTTCTGCAAGAGAACCTCCCGTTGAATAGCGTGTAACAGGGTTATTTTAGCAGCCGAGTTGCGGCGGGCGGCAGCGCTTGGAATTATAGAAAGCGCTCCAGGCAGGCTTTGAGACCGCGGGTCGAAAGATAGAACAGCGTGGCATCTGTCATCGAAACGCCCGAGGTCGCTGCAACGAGCTTGTGGGCAACACGGCGAACGGCGCCCTTAGCAGGCATATCTGCCCAGTCCGTTCCCAAAAACGTCGCGAGGTCCATGTTGACGCGAGCCGCCACGCGATGGAAGTCATCGGCATCCAAGCGCGCCAGGTCGAACACAATTAGGTCCAAAAACCAAGTTATCAGCTCGCCGGGACACAGGTCCAAAAGACCGTAAGCCGCCCAGTCCTCCAAGACCTCCTCGAGCATCCTCATGTGGGCGTCAAGCTTTTTGGCACGAGCCTCGGCACTGTTGAACTCGTGCGTCGCCGATTCGCTCTCCATCACGTAGTGGTAGAACTTGTCCGGCATGACGACGGTCTTGTGGGCAAGCGCATAAGCCGCAAATTGGAAGACGACGTCCTCGCCCAAAGCCAAACCGGGGGCGAAACGAATGCCTTCGCGATTGAGCAGCTCGCGCGAAAAAGCCGCGCGGCAGGCATAGGGCTGCGCATTCGAATGGAACAGCAGTTGAGGATCGCGGGCGCCGAAGGTACCAGCTTTGGGGCTCATGAGTTGCTGGACGCGTTTGGGGGCAGCATCGGCAGGTTCACAGACGCCGCCAAAAACGGCGGCCTCGGCATCTGCAGACTCAATGGCATGCAGCACGCGCTCGACCATCTGAGCATCGATGTAATCGTCGGCGTCCACAAAAAAGACGGTCCCGCCCACGGCGGCATCGATGCCGGCATTTCGAGCACACGAGACGCCCGCGTTTTCCTGGTCAATCACCAGTACGCGATCGTCGGCCTGCGCGATCCGACGCAACACGTTCAACGAATCATCAGTCGAACCGTCGTTGACGCAGACAACCTGAATCGAGCGCTCAGACTGGGCCAACAGCGAATCGAGGCATCGCTGAATGGAGCGCGCAGAGTTGTAAACGGGGACGACAATGGTAGCTTTAGGACACGAGGCCTCTCCCATGCCGACCTACCCCCTCAGCGATTCGAAGAGGAAGGCGGCGACCACGCCTGGGCCTCCAACCGAGGCGTAATACTTAGCACGCCCCAAGGCACCATCCGTCGCAAAACTCGGATGCTCGTCAACCCAGCCCTCAGGATCTTTGAGGATGGCAGCGAGATTTGCGCGCTTCCACGGCTTGAGGTCGTCAAGCGAAAAGTCCCCGACGTCCAAGGCCGTTTGGAACTCCTTGGCCATCTGAACCAGGAACTCCTTATAGAACTTAGGCGCCAGGCGCACGTAGTTCCACATGTACGAATCGTACTTAATGAGCTGATTGAACTTGAGCATGCGCGCGACATCGCCGCTTGCGTGGTCGCGGGCATAATCCTCTCGAATCCAACGCTCAATCTCGGCATACTCGGT
>CAJMRZ010000252.1 GCA_905215945.1 uncultured bacterium
ATATGGATGCGCCATCGACGTCTTCAATACAGAAGATATCAGTGCGGAGTGTTTTCAAAACCAAGCCCGGCCCCGGCCTGCGTTGACACAGCTGGCGGTTCTTGGGCATCGCTTGCTGGTGGGGTTCCTTGTCTGAGTTGGACTTAGTTGGTGGGACCACTCGTCTCGGTCGCTGTCCCGCACCGTTCCGGCGCGGGAGGCGCGCCGCTGCGGGAGTGCTAGTCGGTCATTGTTGGCGCCGAAGCACCGTCCCGCCCCAGCATCGATCTTAGCTTCTCAAAACTCTCCTCGCTCAGGCAGTGCTCCATGTGGCAGCCCTCTTGCGACGCGACCTCAGCCGAAACACCCGCGTCCTCTAGCAGCCCCACGAAAAAGCAGTGACGCTCCCACATTTGACGAGCGACCTCCAGCCCTCGCTCTGTCAGATGAACGTCGCGCTTGCCCATTTCGACATAGCCGTTGCTTTCCAGCGTCGCCATGGCCTTGGAAACGCTCGCCTTGGTTACGCCGAGGTACTCCGCAACGTCGATCGAGCGCACGATGCCCTGACGTTCCGACAGAACGTAGATCGATTCGAGATAGTCTTCTCCGGATTCACGCAGGGCCATGGGCCGCCTTTCGCGATGATTGCTAGTTAGCCGTTGGATACTTTCCACGGCTTACTTTACCGCAAAAGTTGCCCATGTCTTACTACTTTGCCTAAAAGTTAGCCGTGTTTCACAAAACGAGCGGGACGAAAACAAAATGGGAACACGCCCCGCAAGGAGTGTCCCCAAGTGCCGGGTCGCAGCTACACGAGTCCAAAGTGCTTCGCGGCGTTGTAGATGCCGTCGTCGTCCACGGCAGTCGTCACATAGGTCGCCGCAGCTTTCACCGTGTCCTGTGCGTTGCCCATGGCCACGCTCGTGCCCACGGCAGAAAACATTGACAGGTCGTTCTCGCCGTCGCCAAAGGCAATCGCCTCGCTCGCGTCGATGCCCAGGCGCTCCAGCGTCGCCGCCACACCCAGGTCCTTGCCGCCGTTGGCCGGAATAATGTCGCAGAACAGGTCGCACCAGCGCGTGGTGAGCGAATGCGACACGGCGTCGGTCACGATATGTTCGTCGGCCGGGTCCACAAAGGCGCAGAACTGGTAGACCGGTGCGTCAAAGGCGTGCTCAAACGGCTCCTCGTGGTAGACGATTCCCGCGTTGCTGCCAGCCGTCACCACGCGCTCGGACAGGCGGTTCACAAACGAGTTCTCGCCCTGCATGCACAGCGAGTCGTAGCGCCCCTGCGCCACCTGGTCCACAATCACCGCAACGTCGTCCGGATCGATCGGGCAGCTGCGGTAAACCCCCTCGGCATCAAAGCAGTGCTGGCCCGAGAGCGTAATGTACGCATCCCAGCCCAGGTCGAACAGCCAGTCCGGCATCTGGTAGGTCGGACGGCCCGTGGCGATCACGCACGCAATCCCCTGCTCGCGAAAGCTGTCGAGCACCTGCTGCGCCGACGCCGGAATCCGGTGTGTCTTAAAGCTCAGCAGCGTACCGTCGATATCGAAAAACGCGGCTTTGATCATCCTCGTCTACTCCTCGCCCTCGAGCTTTTCGCTCGCCTCGAGCCACGCCATCTCCAGCTCGTCCATGGCAGCGTGAGCCTCGTCGATCTTTGCCTGCTGCTCGCCCAGCGCCGTGTAATTGGTGGGGTCGACCTGGGTCATCGCGGCCTCGGCCTCCTCCACGCGTGCGCGCTGCGTCTCCATTTTGCGCTCGAGCGAGCTCACCTCGCGGCGGAGCTTCTGGCGCTCGGCGTTGGACAGGCCGTTGGGCTGACCGCTCGACTTGGGCTTTTCGGCCGCAGCCGCCGCGGCACCGGTGTCAAACGTGCCGGTCTTGGCGCTCGGCGCGCCCACGGGCTCGCCCTCGGCGGTAGCGTTGCACAGGCGAAGGTACTGGTCCACGCCACCGGGCATATGCGTCAGGTGGCCGTCGAGCAGCGCCCACTGCTGGTCGGTCACGCGCTCCATCAAGAAGCGGTCGTGCGTCACCAGGATCAGCGTGCCGGGCCAGCCGTCGAGCAGGTCCTCGACAATCGCGAGCATGTCGGTATCCAGGTCGTTGCCGGGCTCGTCCAGGATGAGCACGTTGGGCTCGTCCAGGATTGTCAGCAGCAGCGACAGGCGACGGCGCTGGCCGCCCGAAAGATCGCCGATGCGGCTCCAGAGCTGCTGCGTCGTAAAGCCCAGACGCTCGCAGAGCTTCTCGGGCGAAGTCTCCTTGCCGTCGATG
>CAJMRZ010000253.1 GCA_905215945.1 uncultured bacterium
ATACCCGCCAATACGAGGAGGACCGCCGCCTGTTTTACGTGGCGATGACCCGTGCGCGGCACAAGCTGGTGTTGTTCGATTGCAAGACGATGCCCTCGGTTTTTGTGCAGGAAGTAATTTTTAATTTGCCCGAGAGCCGTGCCGAACGGGAGCTGGCCAAGGCCGAAACCAACCGGGTGTTGGGGCGGAATAAGCCTGCGGCGGCCGGGCCTGCGTTGCCGCCGGTGGATGTAGCGGCTGTGACCCGCGTAGGGGCCGCCGTGCAGCATGCGGTGTTCGGGCGAGGGGTCGTAACCAAATTTGACGGACGGTTTGTTACTGTGGAGTTCTCGGGGATGCGAGTCAAGAAATTAGATTCTGCGTTGGTGGCGGAAAAGCATTTGTTGTGGGATTTGTGATTGCGGCTGATGGTTGTCACCCCCATGCGGTGACAACCGTATATAACAGCATCCTGCTGTAAGGTTCTTCTTTTTTTGTGACCAAAAGGGAAGCGAAAAAGTCTCGCTGCTGCAAGGCAGCACGAAAGGTAAAAACATATATGAAAAAGATATTACTCCTCGCCACTGGCGGCACCATCGCCAGCAACATCTCGAGCCTCGCCCGCCTCAAAAAGCATGACCACCACGACCTCATGCTCGCCGGAATCTCGTCGGCCTTTGGCGCCGTATTCGGTTCGCCCCTTGCCGGCGCGTTCTTTGGCATGGAGATGTGCTTTATCGGTAAGATCGACTACACCGCGGGCATCTACTGCCTGGTCGCCTCGTTTACCGGCTACTTTACGTCGCTTGCCTTGGGAACCGAGTACGAGGCGAATGTTATCGCCAGCGTTCCCGCCATGACGCCCAAAACGGTCGCCATCGTTGTTACCAGCGCCATTATCTTCGGTCTGACGGCACGCCTCTTTGCCTGGTCGGTTCGAACCGTCAAGAGCCTGTACGGTCGCTTTATCACCAATTACCTTGTTCGCGCACTTATAGGCGCACTCGTGGTTTTGGCCACCTATGCCCTCCTCGACGCCTGGGACTACGCCGGCCTTTCCACGTGGCTTTCCGGCGCCGGATTTGCAGGCAACACCACCCTGGCGGACGCAGCCATCAAGTTGGTCGTCACAGCGCTCACCCTGGGCGCCGGCTTCCAAGGCGGCGAGGTCACGCCTCTGTTTGGCATCGGTGCTGCGCTCGGCGGCTGGATCGGCTGCCTCGTCGGAATCGACCCCAGCTTTCTGGCGGCGCTGGGCATGCTCGGCGTGTTCTGCGCCGGCCTTAACGTACCCATCACCACCTGTATGATGGCCATCGACCTGTTCCACGGCACGGCCGCCGGCTTCTTCGTGATCGTGGCGTTTATCAGCTATCTCGCCGGCGGCCACCGCGGCGTATATCCCGCGCAGCGCATTGTCTCGCCCAAACGCCGTTCGCTTATTGTGGATGAGGGCGGTACGGTAGCGGATGCTATCGAGCGCCACAACGACCTGATAGAGTAGACGTAAATATTCGCCGTGCAGCCACAATCGGGGGTAATTCGACCTGAGCGCGACCGCACCGTCACGTCATACGCCGGGAGTCGCCCCATGCACGCAACTGATTTTGGTCGCACACTCATCATCGCCAATCCTGCCGCCCAGTCGGGCGCGGCGCGCGAAGTTGCCGAGCGCCTGCAACGCTTTTTGGATATGACCGCGCGCGCATCCCAGTTTGATCTGGTGCTAACCGAGCACACGGGACACGCCAAGGAGCTTGCCGCACAGGCTCAGGGCTATCGTACCGTTATCGCACTCGGTGGCGACGGCGTGATCCACGAGGTCGTCAACGGGCTTATGAAGCAGGATGAGGCGGTCCGTCCCGCCCTTGCCGTCCTACCCGTAGGCTCCGGCAACGATTTTGCCCAGACCCTCGGTATCGACGATTTCTCCGGCAAAGATTTTGGCGCGCTGCTCACCTGCGAGCTGCAGCGCCAGGATATCGGACGCATTCGCTCATGGAACCCCGCAAACGGCAGCGGCGAGGCTACCGTTGAGTACTACGACCAAACGCTTTCGGTCGGCATCGATGCCGCCATCGGCCTGGGCACCACCGAGCTGCGCAAAAAGACCGGTTTGACGGGCGCGCCGCTCTACACCCTCTCGGGACTTGAGCAGTTTGGCCTGCGCTATCGCAACTACCCCATGACAGCCAGCTTTGACGGCGCGCCCGCCGAGCGCGTGAGGGCGATCATCATGGCGATTCAGCTGGGCCCCACGTATGGCTCGGGCTA
>CAJMRZ010000254.1 GCA_905215945.1 uncultured bacterium
AAAACATCCGGTTGCCTCGCAAAGTCGTTCAGATAAAGCCTGGCCCGCCCGCGAAGCGCCACAAAGACCGCAGGGACGGGAGCAGCTATACTACTCTCAGTAGTTAAGGGTCGCGGATCCGCCGCGTCACCGCTCTCAACAGGAGGTCTTTGTTTATGGCAGATCAAAAGCCGGTTGTCGGGATCATCATGGGCTCCAAGTCCGATCTGGGCGTTATGGAAGGCTGCACCGCCGAGCTCGAGGCACTGGGCGTGCCCTATGAGCTCGTGATTGCAAGCGCGCACCGCACGCCGGCGAAGGTCCATGAGTGGGCCTCGACTGCTGCCGATCGCGGCATCAAGGTGATTATCGCCGCCGCCGGCAAGGCTGCTCACCTGGGCGGTGTCGTGGCTGCCTTTACGCCGCTGCCGGTCATCGGCGTGCCTATGAAGACGAGTGACCTGGGCGGCATGGATTCGCTGCTGTCGATGGTGCAGATGCCTTCGGGCGTGCCCGTGGCCTGCGTTGCCATCAACGGCGCCAAGAACGCCGCCATCTACGCCACACAGATTCTGGGCGCTTGCGACCCCGAGTACCGCAAGGTTATCGAGAAGATGAAGCAGGAGATGGCCGACGCCTAGGCGTTCCGCCGTTTCACCGCAGTATAAGGAGAGCCATGTCCGACTATCAGGGAAAACGATTCAAGGCTTCTCAGATTCCCGATCCATCGAAGCCGGGTGCTGCCCATGCGGCGCAGCAGGGTCGGGCATCCTCTCCTCAGCAGCCGCGCGCGCCGCGCTCCGTGACACCGGCGACGCATCGTCGACAGGACGCGCCGGCCGCATATCGACCTTCATCTTATAGCACCGCTAAGAAGCCGCCCCGGTCTTCATCGCGTGCCACGCCGTCGGATTACACCGAGCCGCCACGTAAAAAGCGCCGCTCCATCATTCCTATTCTGCTTATTATCGTGGGCATCGGTCTGATTGTCGCCGCCGCCGCCATCTTTATCAATGCGCAGATTGGTTACAAGCAGGCGAGCGAGTCGTACCAAAAGATCGAAAAACAATATGTAAGCGATAAGGACGCCAGCGGCGTGCCGGCTATCGACTTTGATGCCCTTGCCCAGACAAATCCTGAGGTTGTTGGCTGGATTTACGCACGGGGTACCAACATTAACTATCCCGTGGTGCAGTGCAAGGACAATAACTCCAAGTACCTCAACACGTTGTTCGATGGCACGTCCAACGCATCGGGTGCCATCTTCTTGGATTACGAGGACAATGCGCCCGGCATGGTGGATCAGCAGACCACGATCTACGGCCACCATATGAACGATGGGTCGATGTTCAACGTGATTTCGGACACGACCGATCAGGCGACGTTCGATAGCATCGAGTACGTGTATTACATCACGCGCGATGCAACGTATAAGCTGCGTCCGCTGGCGACCAAAGTTGTCGAGGACACGTATGCCAAGGCGCGCACACCCAATTTTGAGGGCGACGACGGGCTCAAGAACTACCTGTCCGAGATGCTCGACGGTGCCTCTGCCGTGGCGAGCGATGCCACCGATCGTGCTGCTTCGGCAACCAAGGTCGTAACGCTTGTGACCTGTCGTTCGTTATCGCTGAGCAACACGCGTGCTGTCATGGTGCTCACGCCGGTCGAGGAATAAGTTGTTCGAGAGCAGTCTTTTTGGGACGGGGCTTTTTTAGCTACCCGGGATGATCAAGGGGAGAACATGATGCTTGAGAGTGGCAAGGTAATGCCTTCGGTCGATGCGTGGCTGCGCGAGGCTAAGTCTGACCCGTCGGCTGCGGGGTGCGGTATGTACCTGACGCATAACGGCGTGGTGCGCGCGACACCCAAGTCCGAGGCGCGTGGAATCGAAACCGACGGCGTGGCGCCCGGGCACAAGGTGGGCGGTATGGTGTTTGATTACGATACCGACAAGGTCCAGGCCGCTATCGAGCAGACGCGCGCGATGCCGGGCATCGGCTACGTTCGCGTGTGGCTGGCGAGGGGGGAGCTCGCGGTGGGCGACGACATCATGCTCGTGCTCATTGGCGGAGACATTCGCCCGCACGTGGTCGATGCACTGCAGGCGCTCGTCGGCACCATCAAAAACGAGTGCGTGAGCGAGGTCGAGCGCGAAGCGTAAGGCCCTGGGTGCCGCCTCGCCCCGTCCCATCCACAACAAAAGCCCGCCAGCAGCTTGTGAACTGCCTCCCATTTCTTGGACATGAGA
>CAJMRZ010000255.1 GCA_905215945.1 uncultured bacterium
AAGCGTGTAAGCAAGTGGAAGCCAGGGGGGTATGGAAGATATACGACACGGGAGATTCGCTCGAGGAGCGGGCCCGCTTGCTCTACGTTGCCATGACGCGTGCGCGCGAGCTGGTGATCTTGGCGATGGATGCCGGCGTGAGCCGCGGCAAGCTGTGTGCGCCGACCTTCGACGTCGAGACCGATCTGACCTACGACGTGCTGCGCCGTATTTTGCCGACCGACACTCTGGACATGCCGCAGCTCGATAGCGACCGTTTAGCGTTCGACAACTCCAAGCCGGGCGACTACGAGCTCATTTCGCTCGCGGACTTTACCTTTGGCGAGCAGGCATTTGAGGCCAACGCTTCGCTGGATGCCGAGGGCAGGCTCGTTCGTGGCGATACCGATGTCGCCGATAATGCTGCGCACTCAACCGTGCCTGGTCCTGCCGATCCCAAGCCCGATTCGTTTGAACTCGTATGTCCCCAGGCGGCGGGCGTGCGCATGGGCATCTGTCCGTTCCCGGCGCGTGATTCGTACAGCTATTCGTCGATTGCCGCGGCACTGCATGCCGAGGCCGAGGACCGTGCCGCCGAGACGCGCGTGCCCATGGACGAGGCTGGCGATGATGCGGAGTCGGATGGTTCCGAGATGACGGATGCAGACGTGGCCGCTGTCGAGCCCGTCGGCAACCCCATGGCGCTGGGCTCGGCGTTCCATGCCGCCTGCCAGTGGCTGATCGAGATGGGTGCCGATGCACTGCCCGCCGAGCGTGCCGATGCGCTGGCGCGCCTGTGGCGCCTGACGCCGGAGCAGCGCGAGCGCTTCGACGTTGCCTTGGACCGCTGGCTCAAGTCGGCTGTTCGTGCCGACCTGCTCGCGTGGCCGTGTGTTCGCGCCGAGGTGCCGTTCTTTTCGCTGGGCTGCGAGGACGAGGACATCGCCCGCTACGGTGCCTATGCCGAGGGCGCCATCGATGCACTGGCGACCGACCCGGCCGATCCGTCGCGCGCACTGGTCATCGATTACAAGACGGGTGGCACGCCGGATGAGACGCCGGACCAGCTGCTCGAGAAGCACGCCCTGCAGGCGCGCGTCTACGCTGATGTTCTACACAAGGCGGGCTTTGAGGCCGTGACCGTCAAGTTCGTCCGCGTGGAGCAGCCGGATCCAACCATCTTCGTCGAACCCGCCGAACCTCAAGTGGTCACCTACAACCTCTAGCCACCTCAGGCTTTACGGTGCTATTTGGGTAGTTTTGCGGCTGTAAAGCCCTCAATCGTCCAAATGGCACCGCAACGCATGGGAGAGCCTGGGGCGTTACAATGACTCGAACGGTTCAAACGAATAAGGAGCCATCATGCAGCTCACCAAAACGCTTAAGGTGACACCGGAGGAGCTTTTTGACGCTCTGGCGGGGTCCATCATGCAGGATATCGAGAACGCCACGGGCAAGCGTCCCAGCCGCAACAAGCTCAACGGCTATAAGTACGAGAAGCGCGCCCAGTCCGCAAAAGGCAAGGCCAAGGGCACGGCGATCAAGGTTAAGATCAAGCACTTTGACTACCCGTGCCTCTATGAGGTCCGTTTTCAGTATGCGGCGGGCATCAATACCATGCGCTATGAGGCTGCACCTGCTGGCGATGGTGCCTGCGAGCTCACCTATACCGAGGATTTTCAGGGCGTGGGTGGCAACACGTCTGGCACGCGCGGCAAGCTCGGCCTCTTCTTCTATGAGCGCAAGCTCAAGAGCCACGCCAACCAGACGATTGATCAAATCGTCAAATACATCGAGGGTGAGCGCCGCGTAAAGGCTAATCCCGCCTTCGCCGATGATACTGCCGAAAACGCTTCGGATGTACTCCATTGATACCCTGTGCAAAAGCTTTACCGCTCTTCACATCAACTGTGAACACTTCAGGTTTCGAATCAGTAGCGAGCGGCCCGACAAAAATAGTTGTTGGTAGTGCCAAATGAATAAGAATGCCACTACGCAACTGCACGTCTATTCCGCCTTTTTCGTTCTCACGGGATTTGTTTTAAATCGGGGGGTGTTTCTACTTTTCCTTGCGGAGAAAGGAATGTCTGTCACGGAAATCGCGCTTTATCAAGCCCTGTTCAACATCGCAACGGTCGTCCTCGAGCTACCAACAGGGCTGGTAGGCGATTTCTTTGGAAAGAAGTTTTCGATTGGGGGTGCGGACGATTTCTTGGACCGCGCCTAGGCGTATCCAAGCTTCCTGCGGT
>CAJMRZ010000256.1 GCA_905215945.1 uncultured bacterium
ACCGGCAGCCCCGCCGCCACAGCCCGCGAGCGCAAGCGACAGGGCGCCCGCGGCGAGCGCCGAGGCAAACCCCCGGCGCGACATCTCAACATCAAACGCGCGCATCGCTAGTACGTCCCCTCGTTGGGCATCGTCCATGCGTGATGGTCGGTATGCAGCAGCTCCTCGGCCAGCGGCGAGAGCGGCTCGCCCAAGAACTCGCGGTAGCACGCCTGGACATCGGGATTCTCGTGCGAGAAGCGAATGTCCGCAGCGGCATCCAGGCCCCAGAGCACCTGGCCACGCTCGGCAGCCAGCTCGCAACCGTCGTGAATGGGCTGACCGCCACCGACGCAGCCGCCCGGGCACGCCATGACCTCAACGAAGTCATAGCTCGCACGGCCGTCGCGAATCGCGTCGAGCAGACGGGCGGCGTTGCCCAGCCCGTGCGCCACGGCGACGCGCACCCCGGTGCCATCGATATCGGCCACGGCTTCCTTCCAGCCGTCCAGCCCGCGCACATCGGTAAAGAAATCGGCATCGGGGTTCTTGCCCGTCACCAGGTAATAGGCCGAGCGCACAGCAGCTTCCATCACACCGCCCGTGGCGCCAAAGATCACACCCGCGCCCGTGCCAAAGCCCAGCGGCGTGTCGAGCGGCTCCTCGACCAACGTGTCCACGCTCACGTGGTTCGCGCGGATCATACGTACCATCTCGCGCACCGTCAGCGCAACGTCCACATCGGGCGTGCCGTCCTCGCCCACCATGCTCGGCAGCGCGCACTCGGCCTTCTTGGCCGTGCACGGCATCACGGACACCACAAACAGACGCTCGGGCTCCACGCCCAGCACCTTGGCGTAGTAGGTCTTGGCGATGGCGCCAAACATCTGCTGCGGCGACTTTGACGTAGACAGGCTGTCGACAAACTCGGGGTAACGCGCCTTCACAAAGCGCACCCAGCCCGGGCAGCAGCTCGTAAACATGGGCCAGCCGCGGCTGTCGCCTTCGCCCTTAGCGGCGGCGCCTAGGCGCTCGAGCAGCTCGGAGCCCTCCTCCATAATGGTGAGGTCGGCCGAGAAATCGGTGTCGAACACGTACTCAAAGCCAACGCGGCGCAGCGCACAGGCCAAGCGCTCAACGGTGGCCTCCTCGCGAGATATGCCGAGTTCCTCTCCCCAGGCGCTACGCACGGCCGGCGCAATCTGCACCAGCACGATCTTGTCGGGATCGGCGATGGCATCGAACACGGTCTCGGTATCGTCACGCTCGCGCAGGGCGCCCGTCGGGCAATGCGTGATGCACTGGCCGCACGCGACGCAATCGGTCTTGCCGATCGGCGCACGCCCGCGGGTGCCCACGGCGGTATGCGTGGCGCGGTTGGTCAGATCCCAAATCCCTAAGCCCTGCACGCTCTCGCACACCTTGATGCAGCGCATGCATTTGATGCACTTGTCGTTATCGCGGATGATGGGGAAATCGAAATCCCAGCCCTCGCGCGCCAGGTGCTGCTCGTACGGCAGATAGAAGATGCCCAGGTCGTTGGCGATGGTCTGCAGGTTGCAGTTACCACTGCGCACGCAGCTCGTACAGCGCGAGTCGTGCTGGGACAGCAGCAGCTGCACGTTGGTGCGACGCGCCTCGCGGGCCTTGGCGCTGTTAGTGTGGACCACCATGCCGTCGAGCACGTAGTTGTTGCAGGCGGCAACCAGCTGGTCGCAGCCCTCAACCTCGACCACGCACACGCGGCAACCGCCGATCTCGTTTAGATCGCGCAGGTAGCACAGGGTGGGAATCTGGATGCCGGCGGACTTGGCCGCGTCCAGGATCGTGGTGTGCTCGGGTACCATGACCTCGCAATTATCGATAGTGAGCTTGACCATGTTGAGTGCTCCGCTTTCGGTGTTGTCGCTGACAGTGGGGTTGTTGGGCTCTACCATTCCAGGTTCCTCCCTCCGCGGAACGCGCCAAAGCCAAAGTGGTCGCAACGCAGGCAGCGGCTTGCCTCCTGGCGTGCCTCCTCCTCGGTAAGGCCCTGCTCGACCAGATTCCAATCGTGGATGCGCTCGCCGGCCTCGCGCTCGCCCAGCTCGCAGCGGCCGCACTCGTGCTTGCCCTTAAACTGCACGGTCGGCAGCTCAACGTCGAGCTTGATCTTGTGGTCGAAGCCCAGGTAGCGGTCGATATTTGCCGAAGCCACGCGGCCGGCGTTGATGGCACGGATGACGGTGGCGGGGCCGGTCTGGC
>CAJMRZ010000257.1 GCA_905215945.1 uncultured bacterium
CACCGGGCCGCGCGGCAAGGAGATATATTGCCAGACCGGAGGGGCCCCGGGGGCGGGAATCTGGGCGTACACATTTCCTACACATCTTGGGATTCTCAGCTGTGTTTGCCAGTAATAAAGAGGGGACCTCGTTTCCGAGATCCCCTCCTCCGTCTAACTATAGAAATAGGCTTTCAAAGCCTTAGGCCAACAGCTTGCGACCGAACTCCTCAATCGCGTCAAGTGCTGCATCAGCCTCGGCGGCATCCGTGCCCTTAGCGAAGATGTACAGCTTAATCTTGGGCTCGGTGCCGGAAGGACGAACAATACCCTTGTTGCCGCCCTCAAGATCGAACTCAATGACGTTAGCCTTCGGCAGGCCGTTCACGCAGGTGTTGTAATCAACGACGGCCTCAATCTTGGAACCGGCGAGCTCCGCGGGCGGGTTCTCGCGCAGACCGGCCATGATGCCGGCCATCTTTGCCGCACCCTCAGCACCCGGATAGCTCAGCGAAATCGTCTTGTTGTGATAGTAGCCATACTTCTCGTAAAGCTCGTGCATCGCATCGGCAAGGTTCTTGCCCTGGAGCTTATAATACTGCGCCATCTGGCAAATCAAAAGCGAAGTGCTCACGGCGTCCTTGTCGCGCACGTGGTCGCCGGCCAGATAGCCGTAGCTCTCCTCAAAACCGAAGATAAAGCGATCGACCTCGCCAGCATCGGAAAGAGAAGTAATGATGTCGCCGATGTACTTGAAGCCCGTCAGGCAGCGGCGGAGCTCAAAACCGTACTCGTCGGCCAGAGCGTCAACCATGGCGGAAGAAACGATGGTAGTAACGGCGACCTTCTTAGTGAGGTCCTCACCGCGGGCAGCACGGGTCTTGCAGATATAGTCGAGCAGCAGAACGCCCATCTCATTGCCGGTCAGCAGCAGATAGTCATCGCTATTCTTAACGGCAACGCCAACACGGTCGGCGTCGGGATCGGTTGCAAGCAGCAAATCAGGGTGAACCTGCTCGCAGAGATCGATGCCCTTCTGCATGGCCTGACGGATCTCGGGGTTAGGATACGGGCAGGTCGGGAAATCGCCGTTAGGCTCCTTCTGCTCGGGAACAACCGTGACATCGGTGATGCCAGCGCGCTCGAGCACCGTCGTGACGGGAATGAGGCCGGTGCCGTTGAGCGGAGTGTAGACGAGCTTAAGCGGAGCGCCAGCGATCTCCTCGGCAGAAAGGTTAGTCACGCCGCGCGCGAGAACGGCGTCGTAATAACGCTCGAGGCACGAGTCATCGATCCATTTGACCAGACCCTGCTCAAGAGCCTCATCGAAGTCCATGGACTTCACACCGGTAAACGTATCGGTCTCAGCGATAGCCTTAGAAATTGCATCGGCAGCCTCGCTGGTGATCTGGCAGCCGTCGGGGCCATAGGCCTTATAGCCGTTATACGGCGCCGGGTTATGGCTAGCGGTCATGCAAATTCCACCGGAGCACTTAAGGTCGCGGACGGCCCAGGAGAGCGTCGGCACGGGAGAAATCTTGGGATACACGAGGGCAGTCACGCCGTTTGCTGCAAGAATGGCAGCCGTCGTCTTGACGAACAGCTCACCTTTATTGCGGCTATCGCGAGCGATGGCGACCGTCGGATGCTCGAAGGTCGCATTGAGGTAGTCAGCGAATCCCTGGGTCGCACGACCGACCGTATAGATATTCATACGGTTAGTGCCCGCACCGATAGTGCCGCGAAGGCCGGCAGTACCGAAGGCGAGATCCTGGAAGAAAGCGTCGGTGATGGCGTCTTCGTCACCCTGCTCCTTCATCGTGTTAAGCTCAGCGAGGAGCTCCTCGTCCTTGACATTGGCAATCCAAGTATCAAGCAGCTCATGAACATCTGCCATATGAGTCCTTCCGTCACAATCAATAAAACGACCCGTGTAAAACAGGACAAGCGCAGCAGTGCGCTAAAGCAAATATTAGTCCATTGAGAACAGAGAACCGGCCACAGAACGGTGAACGTTTATATTCACCGGTGGATGATTGGATTGATTTAATTGCTTAGTGAATGCCGCCTATAACGCAAAAAGGGGGAGGCCGCGAGGCCTCCCCCTTCCAAGTTCAAGCGTACGGCTCGGTGCCGTCCACCGG
>CAJMRZ010000258.1 GCA_905215945.1 uncultured bacterium
AGTGCGCCGACCGCCGATATATGGGGTCTGATATTTTCTACCAGTTAGGGCCTCTTACTCGTCGAGGAGATCTTCCGGCATGTCGTTGCCGTCGCCTAGATCGACAGGGGTTTCTTCGGGGGCGGAGCCGTTTTCTGTGGCTTCGCCTTCGGGCTTCTCTTTGGCGGCTGTCATGCGGGCTACGGCGCAGATGCGGTCGTTGTCGTCGACGGTCATCATCTTGACACCCTGGGTGGCGCGGCCGGTCTGGCTGATCTCGTCGGTCTTGACGCGAATGACCGTCGCACCCTCCGTCACGATGAACAGCTCGTGCTGCGGGCCCACCGTCTTCATTGCCGCGAGGTTGCCCTTGCGCTCGGTCATTTGAATGGTGTAGACGCCCTGGCCGCCGCGATTCTGCTCCGGGTAGTCCGCGACCGGCGTGCGCTTGCCGTAGCCGCGCTCGGTGATGACGAACAGATCACCGTTGCCGTTAGTGACTTCCATGCCCAGAACGCTCACGCCGTCCTTCATACCGATACCGCGAACGCCGCTGGTATCGCGGCCGGTGGCGCGCACCTGCTCCTCGGAGAACATGATCGCCTTGCCTGCGGTGGTGGCCAGGATAATCTTGTCGCCCTCGCGCACGCGGCGCACATTCAGCAGCGCGTCGTCGTCACGCAGGTTGATAGCGATCAGGCCGTCGCGACGGCTGCGGTCATATGCGCTCATCACGGTCTTCTTGACCATGCCGCTCTTTGTGGCAAACATCAGGTACTCGTCGGCCGGGAACTCGCGGCAGCTGATGACGCTCGCGATCTTCTCGCCCTCCTCGAAGGGCAGCAGGTTGACGATCGCGGTACCGCGCGCCTGGCGCGTACCCACCGGCAGCTCGTGCACCTTCAGACGATAGACCTTGCCCTTGCTCGAGAAGAACAGCACGTACTCGTGCGTGGACGCGATGAACATCTCATCGATAACGTCATCCTCTTTGAGGTTGACGCCCGACACGCCCTTGCCACCGCGCTTCTGGGCACGGTAGGCAGCCACCGGGATACGCTTAACGTAGCCGGTGTGGGTGATGGTCACGACCATATCCTCGTCGGCGATGAGGTCCTCGACATCCAGGTCCTTCTCAACCTGGCTGATCTCGGTGCGGCGCTTGTCGCCAAACTTCTTGGAGATCTCGCGCATCTCTTCCTTGATGACGCCCAGGATCTTCTCCTCGTGCGCCAGCAGGTCCTCGTAGTAGGCGATGGCGCGGCGCAGGCCGTCCAACTCTTCTTGGATCTTGTCGCGCTCCAGGCCGGTCAGGCGGCGCAGCTTCATCTCGAGGATGGCCGTGGTCTGCTCGGGCGTAAAGCCAAAGCGCTCGATCAAGCGACTGCTGGCCTCGGAGTCAGTCTGCGAGGAGCGGATGATGCTAATGACCTCGTCGATATGGTCAAGGGCCATCAGGTAACCCTCGAGGATATGAGCGCGGGCCTGGGCTTTCTTAAGGTCGAAGCGGGTGCGGCGGGTGACGACGTCGACCTGGTGGTCGATGTAGTGCTGCAGCATCTCGCGCAGGCTCAGGCATTTGGGAACGCCGTTGACGAGTGCCAGGTTGTTGGCGCCAAAGGTCGTCTGCAGCGAGGTGTACTTATACAGGTTGTTGAGCACGACCTGCGGAATGACGCCCTTCTTGAGCTCGATGACCAGACGGATGCCCTTCTGGTTGGACTCATCGCGCATATCCGAGATGCCCTCGATGCGTTTGTCGTTGACGAGCTGGGCGATCTTCTCCTGCAGGGTGCCCTTGTTGACCATGTAGGGAATCTCGGTAAAGACCAGGCGGTTGCGGCCGGTCTTGGTGGACTCCACATGTGCCTTAGCACGCACGGTAATGGAGCCGCGGCCGGTCTCGTAGCTCTGCTTAATGCCGGCGCTGCCCATGATGATGGCGCCGGTGGGGAAGTCCGGACCTGGCATGATCTGCATGAGCTCGTCGACGGTGGCGTCGGGGTTGTCGATCAGGTAGCAGGTGGCCTCGATCGCCTCGGTGAGGTTATGCGGGGCGATGTTGGTGGCCATGCCGACGGCGATGCCCTGGCTGCCGTTGACCAGCAGGTTGGGG
>CAJMRZ010000259.1 GCA_905215945.1 uncultured bacterium
GTGCTGTCCGAGGACGTGGACGCTGCTGAGGTCGCCGAGGCCGAGACCGGTACCGTCGAGGAGTAGCCATGCCAGAGGGTTCCGTCCGCAACTTCGACGAGATTTCGGACCGCTTGGACCAGATCATAGCTACCGTTCGCTCTAAGGATACGTCCTTGGAGCGTTCGCTCGATCTGTTTGACGAAGCGATTGAGCTGGGCTCCCGCGCGGTCGATATGGTCGATAAGTTTGAGCTGACGCCGCGTGAGGCCGACAAGCTCGAGCAGGAATACGATGAGGATGCGGCAAACGAATCCCAGGATAGCTAGGCCGCATCTCCGGATACGAATGGTTGATGGCATTCATGAAACGCGTGCGTCTTGATGACGAACTGATTTCACAGGGCATCTGCGCCGATCGCGCGGATGCCCTTCGCACTCTTATGGCTGGCTTGGTCTCGAGGGGCGGGGAGCGCTTGACTTCGCCGGGTCTTAAGGTGATGCCGGGGCTGCCGCTGCACGTGAAGGGGCGCATTCCCTATGTTGGCCGCGGCGGTCTTAAGCTCGAAGGCGCGCTTGATGCGTTTGGCATCAATCCGACGGGCCTTGCCTGTCTGGATGTGGGCTGCTCTACCGGGGGTTTTACCGATTGCCTGCTCAAGCGCGGAGCTGCGACCGTTGTCTCGGTGGACGTGGGTCGCGCCCAGTTCGATTGGTCGTTGCGTCAGGACGATCGCGTGACGCTGCATGAGCGCACAAACGTGACGCAGCTGCCTGAGCTTGGCTATGCCGGCGCCATCGACCTGGCTGTGTGTGATGTCTCGTTTACCAGCATCGCGAACATTATCGATGCGGTGCTGGCGTGCCTGGCGCCTACGGGTGCATTCTGCACGCTCGTAAAGCCACAGTTTGAAGCTCCGGCGGCGCTGGTGGGCGAGGGCGGCATTGTGACCGATCCCGCTGTGCGCCGCGATACGCTCGTGGCGGCGGTTGAGCTCTTTGCTGCCAAGGGGCTGTTCCCGGTCGATGTGTGCGTGTCACCCATTCATGGTGCCAAGGGCAACGTTGAGTTTTTCCTGTACGGCACGAGATTTGACCCCGGCGACCGCACGCAAGACGAGCTGCAATTCCAGGTATCGGTTTTGAGCGAGAAAGCTGCAACGCTATGAAGGTCTTTCTGGTTCCCAATTACTACAAGCAAGAGGCGGTCGAGAGCGGCCTGATGCTCGAGCTTTGGCTGACGCGCCAGGGCTATGAGGTCGCATGGGCTGCCGACCAGCGATCGAAGATTCAAAGCACGCCTGATATTGACGGCTCCGATCTGGTCATTACGCTCGGCGGCGACGGTACGTTGCTGCGCGCTGCCCGCATCCTCAACCATCGCGAGATTCCTATCCTCGGTCTTTCCTATGGTCACCTGGGCTTTTTAACTGCTGCGAGCCCCGAGGAGCGCGACATTCTGCAGGTCGTGAGCGACGCCCTTTCCGGAGAGCTGCACGTGAGCCGTCGCGCCACCATCGCCGCGGATATCGTGTCCGTGCGCGACGATGGCACGAAGGATGTCGTGCGCACGTTCGCCCTCAACGACATGGCGCTCACGCGCGGCCCCCTGTCCGATATGGTTGAGTTCGACATCACGGTGTCGGGCCACCATATCGATCGACTGCGTGGCGACGGCGTGGTCGTGTCCACGGCGACTGGTTCTACGGGGTACGCGCTCAGTGCCGGCGGCCCCATCGTGAGCCCTGACTATACGGGCATGGTCTGCGTACCCATTGCGCCGCACACCATTCAGGCCCGTGCCTTCTTGACTTCGCCGAGTGATGTCGTCGAAATCTTTATGTCCGATGATCGCCCGAGCGTTCCGGCGATCGCTATCGATGGACAGTTTATTACCTGCGACGGCACGGTCGAGAGCGTGGCCGTGCGCCGAGGCCCAGGCGATGTGCTGCTGCTCGACTACGGCCCCGAGAGTTTTTACAACTCGGTGAGCCGCGT
>CAJMRZ010000260.1 GCA_905215945.1 uncultured bacterium
TGACCAGAAGGTCTATGCCGCCCTCTTTTCATGCCAATTTGTTCGCCCTGGCGACCGCTCGCTGGCATTGCCAGAGCATCGGCGTTGCCTTGGCTGTTGGAAATGATCCCAATGACTATGACCCCTTTGCATCAGTTTCTGTCGAGTCGGTGCTTCTTGCGGGTTGCCCGTATAATGGTTTGCGTATGAACCGCAACCAAGGAGTTCCAGTTTATGGACCAGAGCCTTTTTAAATTCGACCTGATCGCCGAGGACCCGACGACGCATGCGCGTGCCGGCGTGCTGCACACCCCGCACGGCGACATCGAGACACCGATCTTCATGCCCGTGGGCACCAAGGCAAACGTCAAGGGCATTCCTACCGAGACCGTCAAACAGCTCGGCGCCCAGATCGTGCTTGCCAATACCTATCACCTGTCCATGCGTCCCGGCGAGGACACCATCGCCGAGCTGGGCGGCCTGCACAAGTTTATGAACTGGCACGGCCCTATCCTCACCGACTCGGGCGGTTTCCAGGTCTTCAGTCACAACGATGCCGTCAAGCTCACTGACGAGGGCGTGCGCTTTATCGTCAACGATTACGACGGCCGCCACGTGTTCTGGACACCCGAGGACAACATGGAGATCGCCATGAAGCTCGGCTCCGACATCTGCATGCAGCTGGACCAGTGCCCGGGCTATCCCGCCACGCGCGCCTACGTTGAGCGCGCCGTTGAGCTGTCGAGTATGTGGGCCGAGCGCTGCTATAAGGCGCATACCCGCGACGACCAGGCGCTCTTTGGCATTGTTCAGGGCGGCATGCACCTAGATCTGCGCCTGCGCTCGCTGCGCCATCTGGAGGAGTGCGGCGACTTCCCCGGTTACGGCATTGGCGGCTACTCGGTGGGCGAGGACCACGAGACCATGTTCGAGACCCTGGCACCGCTCGTAAGCGAGTACATGCCCAAGCACAAGCCGCGCTACCTGATGGGCGTCGGCAACCCCACCACCCTCGTGCGCGGTGTGGGCGTGGGCATCGACATGTTCGACTGCGTGCTGCCGACGCGCACGGGCCGCATGGGTACGGCGTTCTCCAGCGAGGGTCGCCTCAACTTCCGCAACGCGCGCTTTGCGCACGACGACGGCCCCATCGATCCCACCTGCACCTGCCCGGTGTGCACGGGCGGTTACAGCCGCGCACTCATTCGCCACATGGTCACGCAGAAGGAGATGCTCGGCGGCATTCTGCTGTCGATGCACAACATCTACTACCTGCTCAACCTTATGCAGCGTGCCCGTCAGGCCATTATCGAGGGCCGTTACGGCGCATTCGTGAGCGATTGGATGAATAGTCCTGCCGCGGTGGATTACTAAGGGCGACAGACACGCTTGCAGAGCGTGGGCAACGGCAATGGTCGAGCGCCAGCCGGTCGTCGCATTCGCTGACACCGGCTGCGCGACCGCTGACCGATAGCTTGCAAGTGCTTGATGCATCGTGGGTACCATACCGAATAGTTGATGTTCGGGCGGGTGTTTGACGCATGGCGTCGACCCCGCCCGCTTTTCTTTTTCTCGATAGGAGTACCCATGATTAAGAATGAGAACGTCGAGGGCGAGCCCGCCTACGACGAGACGTACCGCCGCGGCCCCGTGGTCATGCGCGGCCCCATGATTCCTAAGGACAACACCTACGCCAACCTGCTGGCGCCCGAGGATTCGACCGACTGGCTGCATGCCGATCCGTGGCGCGTCCTTCGTATTCAGGCAGAATTCGTCGATGGCTTTGGCGCGCTTGCCGAGCTCGGGCCCGCGGTGACCATCTTCGGCAGTGCCCGCACGCCCAAGACCGATCCGCTCTACAAGGCGGCGCGCACGGTCGGCCGCAAGATCGCGCAGCGCGGCGTGGCGGTTATCACCGGCGGCGGCCCCGGCATCATGGAGGCGGCCAACAGGGGGGCGGCGAGTGCCAACGGC
>CAJMRZ010000261.1 GCA_905215945.1 uncultured bacterium
TTTCGATAACCCGCTCGCTTGCGTGGTCGTCGCCATCTCTGCCTTCGTCATCATGATGCCGCAGCAGATCACCGCCTCGCTTGCCGCCACGAGCCCACTGCTCACCGACAAGATCACCTCCGCCGAGGTCACGGGCGCCCTTTCGACTGCCAACACCGGCACCAACGGTCTGTTCTCGGCTATTATCATCGCCCTGCTTTCCGTCTCGCTCTTCATCAAGATTTCTGGCGTCGAGAAGCTCAAGGTTAAGCTGGGCGAGGGCGTGCCTCCCGCGGTCTCCAACTCCTTCAACGTCATGATTCCGATGCTGCTTAACCTCGCGGTCTTCGCTCTTGCCGCAGCCCTGCTCGCCGTGTGCGCCGGCACCGATCTGTGCACCATCATCTCCACGTGCATCTCCAACCCGCTCAAGAGCATCATGAACGCCGGTCCGTGGGCTGTTATCCTCATCTACACCCTTGCTAACCTGCTGTTCTGCGTCGGTATTCACCAGTCCACCATCTCTGGCGCTACCGTCGAGCCGATCCTGACCATGCTCATCGTCGACAACATGGCTACCTTTGCCGCCGGTGGCACCATCCAGCCCGATCACTACATGAACATGCAGATCGTTAACAGCTTCGCCCTCATCGGCGGCTCGGGCTGCACCCTCATGCTCCTGCTCGACACGCTCCTGTTCTCCAAGAACAAGGCTTCCGAGACCGTTTCCAAGATGGCTATCCTGCCTGGTCTGTTCAACATCAACGAGCCGGTTATCTACGGTTACCCCATCGTGTACAACCTGCCGCTCATGATCCCGTTCGTTCTTCTTCCCGATCTGTTCATCGGCATCACCTATGGCCTTACCTGCGCAGGCATCATCAGCCCCTGCATCGCCCAGGTGCCCTGGACCATGCCTCCCGTCATCAATGCCCTGCTCGCTACGGGCTTTGACTGGCGCGCCGGCGTGTGGCAGGCTATCGAGATTGTCATTGGCATGGCCGTCTACCTGCCCTTTATGAAGATTTCCGAGAAGGCAATCGCCAAGCAGGAGGCTTTCGCCGAGTAGAACGCCTAACGTTCGTCCCTTTCACCTTTGCGGGCGCCGGTACGCGGTGCCGGTGCCCGCAGCTCTCTCCCTTGTGTAAAGATGCAGGGGGGTGGGCACAATAGCCGCAAGGAATAAAACCAGTTGTCGTCTGCGCGCCGCGCAGTTATAAGGAGGAAACCATGAAGAAGATCATGCTCTGCTGCAATGCCGGTATGTCCACGAGCCTGCTGGTCCAGAAGATGCAGGCCGAGGTTGCAAACCGTGGTCTGGATATTGAGGTCGAGGCTCGTCCCATGAACGAGGCCCACGATCACCTGGACGAGTGCGACATGTTGCTGCTTGGTCCGCAGATCGGCTACACCAAGGGCGATTTTGAGAAGGAGGCCGCCGGCCGCTTCCCGGTTGAGGTTATCAACATGGTCGACTACGGCCGCATGAACGCTGCCGGCATCATCGACCACTGCGTCAGCGTGATGGGCTAGGTGCTCTGCATGGAGGATATGAACGAACTGCAGATGACCTGCTTTGAGATCATCAGCTACGTCGGTACCGCCAAGAGCATGTACATCAATGCCGTGCAAAAGGCCAAGGAGGGCGATTTTGACGCCGCCGAGGAGCTTATCAAGCAGGGCGACGAGGCCTATAACGGTGGCCACGATGTTCACATGGGGCTTCTGAAGAAGGAGGCCAACGGCGAGCGTAACGGCGAGGCCCCGTTGATTTTGCTGCATGCCGAGGACCAGATGGCCGGCACCGAGACCATGCGCGTCATGGCGACGGAGCTCATCGAGGTTCACAAGCAGCTGCAGGCACTTCAGGCCTAGTCGGCGTTATCGCCGCGACGGACCGTGCGGTCCAACAGACAACATAGTCCCTTTGACGGGCGCCGGGAGCCTC
>CAJMRZ010000262.1 GCA_905215945.1 uncultured bacterium
GCCGCCCTGAAGCAATGCGGCGTGGAAGTGACCGAGCTGCCGGCGCTGGAGGAGTACCCGGACTCGTGCTTCGTGGAGGACCCCGCGGTCATCACGCGCTGCGGCGCCATCATCACCAACCCCGGCGCCGATTCCCGCAACGGCGAGAAGGACGAGATCGAGCCGGCCGTCCGTCGCTTCTTTGACGACGAGCATGTCAAGCACATCGTTTCTCCGGGCACGCTCGACGGCGGCGACGTCATGATGGTCGGCGACCATTTCTACGTCGGTCGCTCCGCTCGCACCAACGAAGAGGGCATCCGCCAGTTCTGCGAGATTCTCGAGGGCTGGGGCCTCGAGGGTTCCGAGGTTCCGCTGGAGGAGGTCCTGCACCTCAAGACGGGCGTCAACTACATCGAGGACAACAACATGCTCGTCTCCGGTGAGTTTATCGATAAACCCGACTTTGCCCAGTACAACAAGATCATCGTGCCCGAGGACGAGGCTTACGGCGCCAACTGCATCTGGGTCAACGGTACGGTCATCGTCGCCGAGGGCTATCCGACCGTGCTCAAGGCCGTGCAGGATCTGGGCTACAAGACGCTCGTCGTCGATACCTCCGAGTATCGCAAGGTCGACGGTGGCCTTTCTTGCCTGTCGCTGCGCTTCTAACGCGATGGCTGTAACAGTCTGATGATCGCTTGACCGATGGCCCGGCACCCGATTCGGGACGTCCGGGTCATCTTTCGTTCGATCACATGATGAAGGGGGTGCACATACAATGGCCTCTAAAGCTCAAAACGACGAGATTATCGACCCTAATGGCCTCGATCTCTTTCGTCTGACCATGATGGTCATTACCGCCAGTATTTGTGGCGGCATCTTCTCGCTTGCCGGCGATATGGCAGCGGGCGGGGCAAATACCGGTGCAGTTATCGTCTCGTGGGGAATTTGCTTTATTGGCGTCTTTGCGCTGATGATGGTGTTCAACGGTTTGTCTCAGGCCCGTCCCGACCTGACCGGCGGCATCTATGCATACGCTGCGGCCGGTTTTGGCGATTACATTGGATTCAACTCCGCCTGGGGCTACTGGATCAGCGCATGTCTTTCCAACGTGAGCTTTGCGCTCTTGCTGTTTAGCGCGCTGGGCTATTTCTTCCCTGCGTTTGGCGCGGGCAACAACTTGCTTTCCATCGTCTGCGCCAGTGTGTTTTTGTGGTTCCTTACCGCCCTTGTGCTTCGTGGCGTTAAGGAGGCTGCGGGCATTAACACGATCGTTACGTTGGCGAAGCTGGTGCCGTTGGGACTCTTTGTGCTGAGCATCGTGCTCCTGGGCAAGTTCAACGTCGATATCTTTATGGACAACTTCTGGGGAGAGCCGGCTGGTCCTGGCTTTGGCGAGCAGGTTGTCTCGACCATGATCGCCCTTGTCTGGGTCTTCACGGGCATCGAGGGCGCTGTCGTTATCTCGGGCCGTGCAAAGTACGTGCGTGACGTCGGCCGCTCGACGGCACTTGGATTCGCGGCTGTGTTCACGCTGTATCTGATCATCTCGATGCTGTCGCTTGGCATTATGCCGCGCGAGGAGATGGCACAGCTCGCAACGCCCTCCATGGCGGGAATTCTCGAGCGCGCAATCGGTCCTGTTGGCGCTGCCATCGTAAACCTTGGCGTTATTCTCTCGCTGGTCGGCGCGATGCTGGGCTATGTCATCATTGCATCCGAGACGCCGTTCGAGGCAGCGCGCCAGGGATCCTTCCCTCTGGCGTTTGCCAAGACGAACAAGCACGACGCCCCGGTGGTAACGGTTCTCGTGAGCTCCGGTATCACGCAGCTCTTCTTGGTTGTGTCGTATGTGGCGGCGAGCACCTACCAGTTCTTCTATAGCTGCGCGGTCAACACGATTCTGGTTCCGTACGTATGCTCG
>CAJMRZ010000263.1 GCA_905215945.1 uncultured bacterium
CCGAGCCTGCGCCCGCAGAGGAAGCCGCGGAGATCGAGCCCACGCCTGCCGCCGAGGAGCCCGCTCCGGTTCTGCCCGAGGTCACCGTGCTCGATGCCTCCACCACGCAGGCCATCTTGGACAACGGTCGTGGCTATGCGCAGTTCTGCGACATGGCCGTGCTCGCCTTTGCCTCGTTCACCAACCCGGGCGGTGGCTATATTCAGGGCTATCTGGGCCAGGAGGCCACGCTGTGCGCCGATTCGTATCTGTACAACGTTCTCGATAGGCAGCGCAAATGGTACGGCGAGAACCGTCGCCGCAACATCAACTGCGAGCTTTACCGAAACCGTGCGCTGGTGGTGCCTGCGGTGCGCTTCGACCGCAACCACGTGCATGCATACGCCGACGTGATCGTGGCCGCCGCGCCCAACGTTAAGCGCGCCCGCCAGGAGTATCGCGTGAGCGACGATGTTCTGCTGGATGCCCTGCGCGACCGCATTCGCTTTGTGCTTGCCATCTGCGACGAGCTGGGTCGCGAGAAGCTCGTGCTGGGCGCTTGGGGCTGCGACAACAACGGTTTTGACGCAGAGGCCGTGGCCGAGCTCTTCCGCAAGGAGCTCGCGTCGGGCGACTTTAAGGTCAAGCAAGTCTTCTTTGCCGTGCCTTCTACGCGCTGGGATGAGGATTTTGCCAAGTTCGAGCACGTGCTGGCAAACTTCCCCGGGCGCAACGAGGAGTCTTATGCCCAGGTTGCCGCTCGCGCTGCGGCAGCTCGCGCCGCCGAGCAAGCCCAGGCTGCTACCGAGGATGATGAGGACGAGGACGATTGGCGCAAGTACCTGTAATCGGTACGTGCTGACAGATAGGTCGAGCCGGCGGGAGAGGCTGCTTCCGTCGGCTTTTTACTGAGCGAGGGGCTTACGATGAAAAACGTTCTATGCTTTGGCGACAGCAACACCTACGGTTACGATCCGGCGGGCATGCGCGACGGCACCGCGGTGCGCTATGCGCAGGATGTGCGCTGGTGCGGCGTGGCCCAACGTGACTTAGGCGAGGGCTGGCATGTAATTGAAGAAGGCCTCAACGGCCGCACGACGGTACGCGACGACATGTGCCATCTGGACACCAATCTTAACGGCATCCGCGCACTTCCGATGCTGCTCGAGGCCCATAAGCCGCTGGACGCCATTGTGATCATGCTGGGCACCAACGACTGTAAGACGGTCTTTAACGTGACAGCTTCCGATATCGCCCGTGGCGCCATGGCGCTGATTCGCGCCGTCCGCGCGTTTCCGTGGACCGACGCTGCGCCCTGCCCGCGTATTCTGCTGATGGCACCTATCAAGATCAAGCCGCAAATCGCCGATGTATATATGACCGATTTTGACAAGCATTCCGTCGAGGCCTCGGAGCATTTTGCCGAGTACTACGCGCACGTGGCCGAGCAGTTTGACTGCGACTTTTTGAATGCCGCCGATTTTGCCGAGCCGGGCGATATCGACTATCTGCATATGATGCCCGAAAGCCATGAGAGCCTGGGACATGCCGTGGCAGCCAAGCTCCAGGACATGCTCGGTGAGTAGCACGACCCAAAGCAGTGCAAAAGTTCCCCTTGCGGCGGCTTGTTTCGTTGGTTTGTTTCGATCTGTAACAGTTGTAAGGCCGAAAACGGGCTAGATGTTACAGATTGAGATAGTTTGGGGCGATATCGGTCATTTGTCTCGATCTGTAACATCTAGGGTCGATTTTGCCGAGTTACTGTTACAGATCGAGATGTTTGTGGGAACCACCGCAAAGGTGCCTGTCCCCTTTGCGGTGGTTCTCGGTTTGTCTCGATCTGTAACAGTTAGACCCTTCAATGTGCAGAACAACTGCTTCAGTCTTAACATGATT
>CAJMRZ010000264.1 GCA_905215945.1 uncultured bacterium
CCTTTGTTTGCCCCGGTAGACAGGCTTTTCTACCATTTATGGGTGCGGCCTGCACGGAGAGGAGCGGCACTCGATTTCATAGTCGCGCGACCAAGATGCCATCCAACGCGCAGGCTGCCGCAATCTGGGGAGCAGAGCAGGAGTCATATCATTCCGATGACCTTTGTCGTGCGCTTGGGATTTCGGCAAGCCGCGCGAGTGAGGCCATAACCGAGCTTGTAGACAGGGGGCCCGCAAGGCGCGAACGGCGCGAGCGGCGTGTCATTGTGTTTCCCGTTGCCGCGGATCTTCTGCTCAGTGAGCACATGGCAGAGCTCTCCTCGCCTGTCTCGAAGGTCTTTTTTGCAAGGAAGGCGCCGCAGATCGACCGCCTTGCTGACGCTGGGGAGACGGCGCTCGCTAAGCGTTCGATGCTCGCTGCGCCGGGCGTGGAGCAAAAGGCTGTCTTAAGAAGTGCATGGCGTGAGCTGTGTGACCTTGAAGTCGCAGATGGGGAACTGCCGGATAACGAAACGGCGATGATCCAAGTGTGGCGCTATGCGCCTGTGTTTGCCGACTCCTCCCGTATCGACGACATTTCACTTGCGCTATCTTTGGCGGCAATCGACGACGAACGAATTCAGCTCGAACTCGATCACATGTTTGGAAAGGAATATCCATGGCAGGAAGCGCTGTAGAAGGTCTCCAAGAATTCCGATCGTAGGCGGTGCTTCGGTCCTGGCTGCGTTGTCCGGGATAGGGGCTCGCTAATCGGCTATTATTTGTTTAGACAACCTGAGCTGTAGAGGAGTGACCGGCGATGGTGCAGGGCGCCAAACATATGAAGAGCAATAACGCCGCAGCTAACGGTGGCTCAAGCCCTCAGCCCAAACCTCAACCAAAGCCCAAGCGCCGCCGCAAGCGACTGCCGCGCTGGGCCGATCGGCTCATCACCATCGTCATCATCCTTATTGGCGTGGGCCTTATGACCTGGCCGTGGATCTTGGACCGGCTCGAGGCCTCGGGCGTGTTCAACCAGATCAGCACCGTGTCCAGCACCGTGGACGCGCTGTCTGCCGAGGAGCGCGAGCGCATCCTGCTCCAGGCGCGCTCCTTTAACGAGCAGCTGGCGGGCGAGGCCACCGAGCTTCCCGCCGACCAGATCGAGCCCTACGACCAGCAGCTCATCTTTGACCGCGACCCCATGATGAGCTGGGTCGAGATCCCCTCCATCGACGTGAGCATGCCCATCTACCATGGCACGAGCGAGGAAGTCCTTATGGCGGGCGTCGGCCACTTGGAGGGCACGAGACTGCCGGTGGGCGGAACCTCGACGCATTGCGTGCTCACCGCGCACTCGGGCATGCGCAACCTGAACATGTTCGACGACATCCATTCGCTGGAGCCCGGCGACCTGGTGCTGCTGCACACCATGAACAAGACGCTCGCCTACAAGATGGTGGACTCCGAGGTGGTGCTGCCCGAGGAGATGGAGTCGCTGACCATCGAGCCCGGCGCCGACAAGGTAACGCTCGTCACCTGCACGCCCTATGGCGTGAACGACCATCGCCTGCTGGTGCATTGCGTGCGCACCAAGTACAACAAGAAGGACGTCGACAAGCAAAAGTCGCTGGCCGGCCGCCACTGGGGCAAGCGCGAGTTTGCCGTGCTTATCGTGGTCGTGGCCATTGTGCTGTTGCTGCTGGACATCGTGATCCACGCGGTCCGCAAACGTCGCAAGGCTAAGGTCTCGGCATAGGACATTCTCCAGAACCACCACAATGGGGACAGGCACCTTTGTGGTGGTCGGGGGCTTCCAAACCATCACAACATTCGATGAAAATTTCGATTTTGGCGAAAAGCGTCGAATGTTGT
>CAJMRZ010000265.1 GCA_905215945.1 uncultured bacterium
TGCAGGATGGCCGAGATGTGGTTGCGCACGGTGCCCTCGGACAGGTACAGCGCCTGCGCGATCTCGCGGTTGTCGAGCCCCTCGGCGATGAGGCGGGCGGCGGCCTCGGCGATGGCGCGCACGACGGATAGACCCACGCCCGAGCCGCCCGTCTTGGAGCTACGCGAGACGTCTGCACGGTAGAAGCGGTCGAACAGTCGGTCCAGGTCGCCTTCGGGCAGCTCGTCAACAGCATTCGATACGACAAGCTCGGCCGAGCCTTTGCCTGCACCGCGCGAAACGGCGCGCAGGCTCAGCTCGATCACGCTGTCCTCGCTTGCGTAGCGTGTGGCGTTGTCCAGCAGCAGCTCAACAACCTGCGCCACTGCCGCGGCATCGGCATGGGCCCGCACACCGCTCGCGATCGACGTCGACAGCCGCTTTCCGCGCGAAACCGCCACCGATTCAAACGGCGCCGCAGCCTTGTCCACGGCCTCCGAAAGATCGATCGCCGCCATGGTAAAGCCCGCCGAGCCCTCGTCCATACGAGCTAAAAATACCAGACGCTCCGTCAGCGCCGTCAGCCGCGCGACCTGCCCGTGAATGCTCTGCGTCCACTCGCTCTCGCCGCTCTCGATCTCTTGCACCTCATTGGCGGCATCAATCACGGCCAGCGGCGTCTTGATCTCGTGGCTTGCATCGGTAATAAAGCGCTTTTGCTTGCTGTAGCTCTCGACCATCGGCCGAATCACCGCGCCCGAGGCACCCGCCACAATTGCCAACACCGCCAGCCAGCCAATGCAACTAATCGCCACGCTCGCGCTCAAAAACGAATGAAAGCTTGCAAGCTCGCGCGAGCAGTCCACAAACACATAGGTGGTCTCGTCGCCCTGAACCGTAACCGTATAGCGGTAGTTACCAGAAAAGCCCGAGGTCCAACCCTTGGAATATAGTCCTGCAGCGATGCGTGCAGCACGCTTGGCACCCACCGCGGCAATGCGGGCCGTGTTGACATCGGTCACCTGCCCACCGGCAATCGACACCGTAAAGTAGCGCGTGTCGAAGGGAGACTCCGCCGTCATACCTTCAAAATGCCCATCGCGAACGGCTGCCCGGTTACCGGTAGCAACCTTGCCGGCAACCGCATCCTGACCGGGATCGGTCTTGGGCTCATCCGTCCAATCGATGCCGTCCTTGCCCGCCAAGATATAGTCCAGACGAGCGTCGGCCATCTTGCAGACATGCGAGTAGTTGACGATATTGATGCCGGCGATGATAAGCGTAAGCACGGCGGTCACGGCACCCATGGCAACCAGGATGAACTTACGACGCAGGCGACGTCCCATTGCACTGGCAGCATCGGCGCGCCCCGGATTACCTGAGTCCGCGCCCATGCCGAGTTTTGCCGTCGTGCGCTTCCACCACGCACTCGCGCTCACGCCTATTCGCCCTCCTCAACAACCTCGAGCGAATAGCCCTGGTTGCGCGATGCACGAATCGCAACGTTGGCACCAAGCGCCGTCAGCTTTTTGCGCAGGTACGAGATGTAGACCCACACCACGTTGGCGCCTTCGGGCGCGTCCTCACCCCAAACCCCGAGCATCAGACGCTCGGTGGGCATGCGCGTGCCGGCGTTGCGCATAAAGAGCTCCATAAGCTGAAACTCACGATTGGCCAGGTGCTCCTCGCCCAAAGGCCCAACGAGCGTGCACGATGCCGTGTCGAGACGCACGTTGCCCACGCTGAGCGTCGTGGCGTCAATTGCCGTCGCGGCACGCGTCATGGCACGAATACGCGCAAGCAGTGATACTAGCACACTGCAGGGTGCCCTGTACAGGGTTTTTTGTGAGTT
>CAJMRZ010000266.1 GCA_905215945.1 uncultured bacterium
AAACTCGCCCTGCCCCTCCCGGCCGGAGCTACGTTGCCTTTGTTGCGAATCCTCGTGTCCGTTGAGCGACGCACCCCACGCATAACCCTTATGTCGGTGGGCTGATGTGTTGCATCCCTAAGGACTACAAGGTCGAAACGAAGGTTGACAGGCGGTGGAGGCCTTCGTCTAGATCTTTGTCGGAGACGCAGTAGCTTAGGCGGATGTGGCCTTCGGTGCCGAAGCAGTCGCCCGGGACTAGGGCTACGTTTGCCTCTTTGATGGCTTTGATGCAGAAGTCTTCGCTTGTCAGGCCGAATTGTTTGATGCTCGGGAAGGTATAGAAGGCTCCTGCGGGCTCTACTACGTCGAGGCCCATGGCGTATAAGGCTGCGAGTACGCGTTCGCGGCGGGCTCGGTAGACTTTGAGCATGGGGGTTGGGTCGACGGTCAGGGCTCGAGCTGCGGCGTCCATCTCGAAGGAGACGGCGCTCGATACTAGGTATTGGTGAGCTTTTGCGATCTCGGCGATGACGGGTGCCGCTGCTGCGAGCCAGCCCAGGCGCCAGCCGGTCATGGCCCAGGGCTTGGAGAAGCTCTCGATGATCACCGTCTGCTCGCGCAGCTCCGGGTGTCGCTGGGCAAAACGCTCGTAACCATCCACATAGACCAAACGGTTGTACACGTCGTCGCAGACCACGTAGATGCCCGCCCGCTTCGCCACGCGCGCCACGGCGTCGAGCGATGCCGCGTTGAGGATGCAGCCCGTGGGATTGTTGGGCGAGCAGATAACGATGGCCTTGGTCGCCGGGGTCACACAGGCGCGAAGCGCATCCTCGTCAATCTGAAATTGCGCAGGCCCCGTATCCAAAAAGACCGCTTTGGCGTGATTGGCCACAACGATGCTTTCGTACAGGCCAAAGGCCGGCGTGGGAATAATGACCTCGTCGCCGGGGTTGAGCATAGCCATGAATGTTGCCGACAGGGCCTCGGTCGCGCCGTCGGTCAGGATTACCTCGTCGGCCGAAAACGTAAGACCCGCGTCCCCCATGTAGGCAGACAGCGCCTCGCGCAGGGCAGGACGGCCGTTGTTGGGCGGATAGTGCGTGTCGCCGCGGCCCAGCGCGGCGGTCACCTCGGCGCAAATCACATCGGGTGTAGGAAAATCGGGCTCGCCGAGCGCGAGCGCAATGCATCCTGGGTGCTGGGCAGCGAGCGCGTTAATCCGACGGATGCCGGAGGGCTTGAGCGTGGCAAGCGAGGTATTCATGGGCAGGCGCATGGCGTTCCTTTCGTAAGGGTTGCACTAGGATAGCGCGGCGAGGCGCTGCCAGACGGTGTAACCTAAACGGAAACCAACCGGAAAGGAGGCGGCATGGAGACGACCGCACGCGGCGATGTACCAAAAACGCTGCAAACCATTGCATATATCAACATTCCCGATAGCGCCGATCTTGAGTTTTTGCTCTGGGACCTGCAGGATGCCATCGCCGCCTATGCACAGCTTTCCGGCACCGCGCTCCCCCGCCCGGTCGATTTGGAGGCGGATGATGCCGGTGCAGTCGATGGCATGGTGCTCGCTGTTGATGATGCATTTGACGATGAGGCGATGATCGCTGTCGAGCAGATACTCGATCCCCTTAGGAATACAGAGACACGCATCTATGTCGTCGTCCAGGCCCTGTCAAAAAACAACAAGCAAGCGGACGAAGTCCTCGACCGCCTGTACCGGGCATGTCTTCTACGTGACCTGCCATGGTGCGACGGCGTTGTCATCTGTGCCGGCAGCGGCATTGCAGCGCTTCGCCATTCCCCACGCATGG
>CAJMRZ010000267.1 GCA_905215945.1 uncultured bacterium
GAGCCGATTCGGTTAACGAGGCGGTTGACCACGGCAGCGACGCGCGCCGCGGCTTCGGGTACAGACTGGTTGCTTAGGTTCTCAGCCACGTTTCCTCCCATTCCTCCTTCTATGCACGTAACATGCGGTATTCATTATAGGCGCTTGAGAAATACTTTCGACACTGATTGCGCTTTACCACACAAAAGTATTTTCTGCATTGCAAAGGTTTTTGCCCTAAATGGTCGTATTTCTCGGTGGGCGGCATACGTAAACGGGGGCATTCCGCATAAAAGCGAAACACCCCCGTAACAATCGCTCTCCATGAGCAGGGCACGTTAGCAGGCCCGAAGCTCAAAAAGATGCGCTACAGGCGCTCGCGAACCGCCTCGACGACGTTGGCCAAATCGACCAGTACCTCGTCGTGGCTCTGCATGTCGCGCACCTTGACCTTGCCGGCGGCAAGCTCGTCGCCACCCAGGACTAGGATGAGCTTGGCGCCCACCTTATCGGCCTGCTTAAACTGGGCCTTGAGCGAACGGCCCTGATAGTCGGCCTCGGTCACAATCCCTGCAGCGCGAAGCTGCTGCGTAATGGTAAAGACGTTCTGACGCAGCTCCTTGCCGGCGTTGGCGACATAGACGCACGGGGCCTCATCGGCACCCAAATCGCTGCCAAAGGCCTGCAGGGCCAGCAGGGCGCGCTCAAAACCGACAGCAAAGCCGACGCCCGCCGTGGGCTTGCCACCCTCGAGCTCGACCAAGCCGTCATAACGACCGCCGCCACCGATGGAGCCGACGCCGGCGCCAGGGGCCTCGACCTCAAAGACAGTACGGGTGTAGTAGTCCAGGCCGCGCACCAAGGTGGGATCCTCGACATACTCGATACCGGCGGCATCCAGATAGCGCTTGACCTGCTCGTAGTGCTCGCGGCACTCATCGCACAGGTTGTCACCCATCAGCGGAGCGTCGGCCATGATCTCGCGGCAATGGTCGTTCTTGCAGTCGAAGGCACGCAGCGGGTTGAGCTCGGCGCGCTCGCGGCACTCATCGCACATCTCGTCGGCGTGATCGAGGATGAACTGCTTAACCTGCTCGCGATAAGCCGGACGGCACTGGGCGTCACCCATCGAGTTGATGAGCAGACGAAGCTTGGAAAGATCGAAGCCCAGGCGCTTGTAGAACTCCATGAGCATGATGATGCACTCGGCGTCGGCAGCCGGATCGGGAGCGCCGAGCCACTCGATGCCCACCTGGTGAAACTGGCGCAGGCGACCCTTCTGGGGACGCTCGCCACGGAACATGGCCTCGGCATAGTACGCCTTAAACGGCGTGGAGCCCTGGGGCACTAGGTTGTTCTCCACGACGGCGCGCACCACACCGGCCGTGCCCTCGGGACGAAGGGCCAGGCGCTGCTTGGGCTTAAGCTTGGTGTCGGTGCCCTCGGTAAAGACGCGCTCCAGGTTGGCGCCGCTAAACACGCGGAACATCTCCTTGCGCACGACGTCGGTCGACTGGCCGATACCGTGGACAAACACGTCAACCTGCTCGATCGCGGGCGTCTCGATGGGCTTAAAGCCAAACGGCTCGAACACGCCGGCAGCAATCTGCTGCATCTTTTGCCAGGCGCGCATCTCGGCGCCGATAAGGTCGCGGGTTCCCTCCGCCTTCTGTGCCTGCATGGGCAAACACCTTTCTTTTGTATCGCGTCATAGGTAGTGGTCATTATACGGCACAAAAACAAAACGCGGCGGCGCGTCTGACCGAACGAGGGTATGGGGAC
>CAJMRZ010000268.1 GCA_905215945.1 uncultured bacterium
GCACCAGACGGCCGAGCATGGCGAAGCCCATGGCAGGCAGGATGTTGGCGGCAACGCCAAAGCCAGCAAGGACAAAGGGCGGGATGAAGTCGAGCAGGCCCTGGATGGCGTCAGCACCCAGATAGAACGACAGCGAGCACAGCAGGAACGCCATGATGATACCGGTCAAACCGATCAGGAAGTGCATCGCATAGACGCCCTTAAGGTTGCCCTGGCCGGAGAAGACATCAGCGCGGTCAACCAGGATCGGCAGGGCGGCGTTAAGGATGTTCTTGATGGCAAGGCACAGCGTGGCGATGGGCATGGCAAGCGCGATGGCTGCCTCAGTGCTCTGGCCCAGCTGGATAGCGAAGGCGCAGGCGAGCACGCCGCCGATCGTCTCATCAGGCGGCACGTAGGCGCCGATGGAGATCGAGCCCATGAACAGCAGCTCCAGACTCGCACCGATCGCGAGGCCGGACTGCAGGTCCCCCAGCACCAGGCCCACGAGCGGGCACAGGACGATGGGGCGGAACGCATAGAGCGTACCGAGCTGGCAGTCGAACTTACCAAATGCGGCGATAAGTCCGATGAGGATTGCTTGGGTAAGCATATATCCCCCTTTCCTAATAGGACACTACGAAGAGCTCAGACTCTTCGAAATTGAACGCCTAGAGCACGCTGGCGCAGTCGACCTTGGGGTCGTCGGCCAGGGGTCGAATCTCGACCTCGACGCCACGATCCAGCATCTCGCGCACATCGGCTTCCTCGGCCGCGGTCAGGAAGATCTGACGAGAGACCTGACGAGCATCGGGACGCTTCTCGTCCTTTGGATTGGTGTTGCCCAGGTTGACCGACTTGATCTGCGGGCAGCCCTCAACAAGCTGCTTTGCCTCAGCAATAGTGGCGACACAGATGATCATCTTGTACTTGTCGGTCACGCCCGAGTTGATAGCTTCGATTGCATGCTCCATATCTTTGATGACGAGCTTGCAGCCGGCAGGCTTGCCCATTTTGAGCGTCGTCTTCCACACCGGGTCGTTAGCGACCTTATCGCCCACGCAGAAGATGCAGTTGGAGCCAAGGCCCTGAACCCAGGAAACTGCGACCTGGCCATGAAGCAGGCGATGGTCAACGCGAAGTAGCTGAATCATAATGTGACCCCCCAAAGGTCTTGTGCCGTCTTACGGCGTGTCAGTAGGTGCTGCGGATTAGAACTCTTCTTCCTCGTCGCCATCGACCAAAAGATCGTTGACAAACTTCACGCGCGTATCGTCCGCAGCGACGATGGCGCGAATCGTCTCCTCAACCGGCGCCGACTCGTCAGAGAACAGCAGCTGGATGAGGAGAGGAAGGTTCATGTTGGTAACGAGGTACGTGCGGGGACGCGTCTGGACGATCTTGGTGAACTCGTTGTTGACGCTGCCGCCAAAGAGGTCGGTGCAGACAACGACATCATCGTCAGCAGACATGCCTGCCAGCAGTTTTTGGGCCTCCTCGGCCACGTCCATGCGGCCATCGACGAACATCGAAAGATCGTGGACGTTGTCGCGAGCGCCCGAGAGCAGCTCGACGCTCTCCTTGATGCCGGTAGCGAAGTGCGCATGGCTGGCGATGATGTACTGTCTCATTCTGTGTTCCCCTCAATAGCCCGGCACGTTCCCGCACCCGTTTTCTTTAGTAGTCGAACTGGTGATAGTAGCGACGGTACTTGAGGTTGTGCTTGGTGACCGTCTCGTAGTAGCGAGCCAGGCGGTCGGTCACGAGCACCGTCAGAATCC
>CAJMRZ010000269.1 GCA_905215945.1 uncultured bacterium
GTCCGGCATCGATATCGTAAAACCGCAGCAGCAAGTTGATGAGCGTCGTCTTGCCGCAGCCCGTAGGGCCAACGAGGGCAAAGCGCATGCCGGGCTTGGCCTCGATGCAGATATCCTGCAGCAGCTTGCGGTCGGACACGTAGCTAAAGTCCACATGCTCAAAGGTCACCTCACCCTGCGGGGCGGCAAGTTCCACGGCATCCGCCGCATCGGGCTCCTGCTCGCGCGCATCGAGCAGCGCAAACATGCGGCGCGCCGAGGCATACGCCGTCTGGATCTGCGTAATGACGTTGGTGACCTCGTTGAACGGCTTGGTGTACTGGTTGGCATAGGACAGGAAAATCTGCACGCCGCCCACCGTGAGCGCAGCGGGCACGCCCGTGATCACGCCCACGCAGCCAATCACGGCGACCACGGCATAGATGATGTTGTTGATAAAGCGCGTACCGGGGTTGGAAAGCGAGCCCATAAACTGTGCGCGTTCACCTGCCGTATAGAGCTCGGCGTTGAGGGCGTCGAAGCGCGCTTGGGCGTTCGGGCCGTAGGCAAACGCATCCACCAGTTTTTGCTCGCCCACATACTCCTCGATATGACCGCCGAGTTGGCCCTGGATGCGCTGTTGAGCAGTGAAGCTCTTATTGGAAAGCTTGGCGACGGCACCAGCTGCAAAAATGGAAAGCGGCGTGACGAGTACCACCACGAGCGTCATGGTCAGGTTAATGGAGAGCATAAACGCGAGCGTGCCCACGATGGTGATAACACCGGTGAAGAGCTGCGTAAAGCCCTGCAGCAGACCGTCGCCCACCTGATCGACGTCGTTGACCACGCGGCTCATAAGGTCGCCGTGGGCATGGCTGTCGATAAAGCTGAGCGGCATGCGGCTGAGCTTATCGCTCGCCTCCACGCGCATGTCGCGCACCGTTTCGTAGGACAGGCGGTTGACGCAATAGCCCTGCAGCCACTGGAAGGCCGCAGCACCTACGACGACAATCGCGAGCTTGGTAACGAGCGGCAGCAGCGCATCGAAGTCCACCTGCCCGGCGGCGACGATCAGGTCGATGCCCTCGCCGATAAGGATAGGCGTGTAGAGCTGCAGAATCACGGAGATGGCGGCACTCACAAACGACGCAACAAACGAAATGCGATGCGGACGAACGTAGCCCATCAGACGGCGAGTCACCGCACCCACGGGATAGCGCTCGGGGTCGCCGGGCTGGCGCGGACCGTCGCCCAGGTCGTTGAGGCTATCGTTACCGGACACGTTGGCCGTCATCGTGGCGACCGAACCGGAGGAAGTGTACGGATTCATTTAGCAGCCCTCCTTTGCGCAGACGGATGCGGGGGCGGTCGGAGCGGACGCGGGCGTCGTGCTCCCCTGCTGACCCTCGAGCTCCTCGCGGCGAAGCTGCGACTGGCAAATCTCGCGGTAGAGCTGGCAGGTCGTGTAGAGCTCATCGTGCGCGCCCAGGCCCGCGACCGAACCGTGGTCAAGTACGCAGATCATATCGGCGTCGCGCACGGTCGAGACACGTTGGCTCACGATGACGGTCGTGAGCGGCAGCCCGCCCTCGGCGGCACCGCGCACACTGCGCTCGCGGATGGCATGGCGAAGCGCCGCGTCGGTCTTAAAGTCGAGCGCCGAGGCGGAGTCGTCCATGATCAATATCTGAGGCGAACCCACCAAGGCACGCGCGATAGTCAGGCGCTGGCGCTGGCCACCGCTGAAGTTCT
>CAJMRZ010000270.1 GCA_905215945.1 uncultured bacterium
CGCCATTCCGTCGGCTTGAACCGATCAACGGGAACACCCTCGAGCGCCAGCGTGCCGCCCGAGCGCGGCAGCATGAGCGCGCACGCGTTCAACAGAGTGGACTTTCCCGATCCGGAAGGGCCCGTGAGGTTGTACAAGCAGCCCGCCTCCAGCGAGAAACCCACATCCGCAAAGGGCGCGAACGGCTGCCCGTCGCGACGAAACTGCACCCCGATATGTCCTGCCTCGAATAACGCCATGCGAGCATGATACCCGACCCCGCTATCTCCGCAACAAGTGCCCACCGTTTGTGACCCAGCCGCTATGCGAGCGCCTGCTCGTGCTCGGCCATACGAGGCGATTGCCGTAGTAAGATGGAACCAGAAACGCACGACAAGCGCGAAAGCGACGAAAGCGAGGCGGCATGGTTTACGACGAGAGGGACATTCGGAAGGCGCAGGCGCTGGACATCGCCCAGAAGATGCTGGTGGCAGCGCGGACGGCTCCCAAGGGCAAAGGCATCGATGTCGTGGAATGCGCCGTGGTGGACGGCGACGATTTGGAAGCGCTCGCCTGCACCATGGAGGCAGACGGAGGCCGTCGGCGAGGAGCGCGGGTTCGCATTTTTCCTGCGCGACGCCAACTGTGTGCGCAAAAGCCTCTGCGTGGCGCTCGTGGGCACGCGCGAGAAGGCCCAGGGGCTCAACTGCGGCCACTGCGGTTTCGCCACCTGCGGCGAGCGCACGCCAGGCGTTCCCTGCGAGGTGAACTCCGTAGACGTGGGCATCGCCCTCGGCGCCGCCGTGTCGCGCGCCCAGGCCTTCGGCGTCGACACCCGCATCATGTTCTCCGCCGGCCTAGCCGCTCAGCAGCTGGGCCTACTCGGCGAAGGCGTGGGGCAGGTGTACGCTATCCCGGTAAGCATCAGCTCTAAAAGCCCGTTCTTCGACCGCGGGTAGGTCAGCTGTGGTCGCATCCGCTCCAGCATGTTCCAGAAATCGCGCCATAATCGCGCCAATCGCGCCATAATCGCGCCATAATCGTGCCATAATCGTGCCATGGCACGATTCCGAAGGGGTGGTCACCGTGAACGCGCATCAACTGCGAGACATTATCGAAGAGGGCGAGAACGACCGCATCGAATTCAAGCGTTGCGGCAACCAACCTGAAAAGGATCTCTTCGAAACCATCTGCGCGTTCGCCAACACGTTCGGCGGCACTATCCTGCTCGGCGTAGAGGACGACGGCTCTCTCACGGGCATCGATCCAGCCCAGGTGCTTCCCATCACGGGAAACGTCCTCAATGTCGTCAACAACCCCAACGCCTTCGACGTGCCCGTCTCCCTGGAATTCGAGCATATCGAGATCGATGACCGCCAAATCATCAAGATCGACGTTCCCAACAGCCCGCAGATGCACAGCTACAAAGGCAAAGTATACGAGCGGCGCGGGGATGCCGATGTCGTTGTGCGCGGAAGCGCTCCTCTCGCCGAGCTCTGCATCCGCAAGCAGGGAATCTATACCGAACAGCGCATTTTCGAGCATGTATCCCTGAGCGACCTGCGAGAAGATCTCATTGACGAGGCGCGGCGACTCGCTCTCGCGAAGAGAAAAGACCATCCGTGGGGAGCCATGACGAACGCGCAGCTCGTCGAATCGGCCGGGCTCTTCGGCAAAGACTACTCAACGGGAAAGCAGGGCTATAACTTGGCGGCCGTCGTTCTTCTCGGCAA
>CAJMRZ010000271.1 GCA_905215945.1 uncultured bacterium
TCGGTAGCATCGCCCGAGCCCGCGCGCTTGCGACGGCGACGGCCATCGGCCGCCCCCTCGGCCTCGGGTGTCTCGGCCTTACCGCGGCCTTTTCCGCGGCCACGGCCCTCGCCCTGACCCTGACCGGAGCGAGCATCGGATTCGGCATCGCGGCGACGGCGCTTGGGCATCGACGTACCGGCCAGACGGTCGGCACTCGACAGGCCATCGCCCACGTCGACGCCGTTCTCGCGATCGAGCTCCATGAGCGCCAGGCGCATCTCGGGCGATTCGATGCGCTCGAGCACGTCGCGCGTCACGCAGTCGGGGCGGCAGTTGCAGCCCTGCTCGGCGGCCTTCTTTTTGCAGCCCTCCGAGCACGTCATATCGGCCAGGTTGACCTTAAAGACTTTACCGTTCTCCAGGCGCAGCACCAGCTGCTCGCGCGGCGTGTCATACTCCTGAATACGCGCCTTGCCAAGCGGCGTATCGATGAGCGTCTTCTTTTTGGGCGCACGGCTCTTAAAGTCCTTGTACGCCTCGAACTCATAGCGCAGGCAGCACATCAGGCGGCCGCATACGCCGCTGATCTTGGACGAGTTGAGCGGTAGGTCCTGCTCTTTTGCCATGCGAATCGAGACGGGCTCAAACTGTCCGCCAAAGCGCGTGCAGCAGAGCTCCTGTCCGCACTGGGCATAGCCGCCCACCAAGCGGGTCTCGTCGCGCACGCCGATCTGGCGCATGTCGACGCGAATGTGCAGCGTCGAGGACAGGTCCTTGACGAGCTGGCGAAAATCGACGCGCTCCTCGGCCGCAAAGTAGAACACGGCCTTCTCGCCGCCAAACAGGTACTCGACGCCGACCGGCTTCATCTCGAGGTCGAGCTCTTTTACCAGACGGCGGAAATCGACCATCGCCTCGTCGCCCTGGATGGCCAGGTCGTCGGCAAGCTGCAGGTCGATGTCGCTTGCAACGCGCAGCACGGGCTTGAGCGGCTGACCGATCTCGTCTTGCGGCACCTCAAAGGGATCGGCCGTGACCAGGCCGATCTCGGTTCCGCGCTCGGTGGAGCAGATAGCATAATCGGCCTCGAGGATATCCAGATCCTGCGGGTCGAACCACAGGTCGCGCGAGGCGTAGGTAAACTTAACGGGTACGACTAACGGCATTTCAGTGCCTTCCTGATATCGAACAGCATGACCTCGATGGCCAGCTGGGGAGTAACGTTTCTGGCGATGTTGCGCTCGGCGGTTGCGACCGCTTCGAGCGCCTGGGTGGCACCCGCAACATTGGTCGCAGCGGTAAGCCGACCGATTGTGTCGCGCACATCCTCGTTCACGACGTCGGCCGCCTCATCTTGAAGCGTCAGCAGCACGTCGCGCATGAGCGTCCGCGCGCTCGCCAGCGCTTCCATGATACCCGAACGCTCGCGCGCGTTGAGTTCGCGCTTATTGCGGTCCTCAAGCTGCTTCAATGCTCCACGCGACAGGTAGTCGGCATTTTGCTCGAGCACCTTTTCCTGCGTGGACTTGACCTCGGCCAACGGCGCCTTGACGGCGACGATGAGTGACTTGGCGCGGCTGAGCACGTCAGCCTCGTCGGCGGCAATGAGTGAGTCGATGGCACGGACCATCTGACGGCGGGCGTCCTGGCGCTCGGCGCTCTTAAGGAACTCGATGCCGCGCGTGGGACTCCCCGC
>CAJMRZ010000272.1 GCA_905215945.1 uncultured bacterium
GATACCATCGGCAAGAAGCGCGATGGCGGTGGCTTTAGCGGCAACGATGAGCGTGAGCAGACGCTCAACCAGTTGCTGACCGAGATGGACGGCTTCGATAACCACAAGGGTATCGTTGTCCTTGCCGCAACCAATCGCCCCGACAGTCTCGATCCGGCGCTGCTGCGCCCCGGTCGTTTTGACCGCCGCATCCCCGTCGAGTTGCCCGATCTGACCGGCCGTAAGAACATCCTCGAGCTTCACGCCAAGAGTGTGAAGACCGAGCCGCCGATCGATCTGACCGCGATTGCCCGCGCCACGCCCGGTGCCTCGGGCGCCGACCTGGCCAATATCATCAACGAGGGCGCCCTGCGCGCCGTTCGCGAGGGTCGCAAGCGCGCCACCCAGGATGACTTTGAGGAGTCGGTGGAGGTCGTCATTGCCGGCCAACAGCGTAAGTCCACGGTGCTTTCCGACCACGAGAAGCAGGTCGTTTCCTACCACGAGATCGGCCATGCCATCGTCGCTGCCCGCCAAAAGGGTTCCGCGCCGGTTACCAAGATCACCATCGTGCCGCGCACGAGCGGTGCTCTTGGCTATACCATGCAGGTCGAGGAGGACGAGCGCTTCCTGACGACACGCCAGGAGGTCTTGGACAAGCTCGCCGTCTACTGCGGTGGTCGCGCGGCCGAGGAGCTCATCTTTGGCGAGATGACGACCGGCGCCGCCAACGATATCGAGCAGGCCACCAAGCTTGCTCGTAACATGGTGACGCGCTTTGGTATGTCCGATGAGTTTGGCATGATGGCGCTCGGTACCGTGCAGAATGCGTATCTCAACCAGGACACGTCGCTCACCTGCGCCCCCGGTACGGCCGAGCGCGTGGACGCGATTGTCGCCAAGCTGATCGAGGATGCGCACGACCGCGCTCTGCAGATTCTGAAGGAGAACAAGTTTAAGCTCCACGAGCTGGCTCGTTATCTGTACAAGAAGGAGACGATCACCGGCGAGGAGTTTATGAACCTCCTCACGCGCGAAAATCCGCTGATGCCTAAGCAGCAATAGCGTTGCGTTCGGGACAGTAAATATCGACGCCCCATTTGAGTGCCTATCTCAAATGGGGCGTTTTGCGTGGGGAGTGTTGTATATGAAGATCGTGGTAAGTGCCTGCTTGATGGGCGAGAGCTGCAAGTATAACGGGCTCGACAACTATCATCGGGAGCTGGTCGAGGCTTGCGAGCGCACGGGGACCGAGGTCCTCTTGGTGTGCCCTGAGGTCTTTGGCGGCCTGCCCACGCCGCGCAAGCCGTCCGAGATTGTGAACGGCGAGGTCCGTACCTGCGAGGGCACCTCAGTCGATCGCGAGTTTCGCCTGGGCGCTCAACGTGCGCTCGATATGTGTGAGCAGGCGGGTGGGCCGTCCGAGATTTCCGCGTGCATTTTGCAGGATCGTAGTCCGTCGTGCGGCGTGGGCCATATCTACGACGGATTCTTCAGCGGCACGCTCACAACAGGTAACGGTGTCTTCGTTGACCTGCTCCTGCGCCACGGCTACCGCGTGATCCCGGCAAGCGAATTCGACTCGAGCATGTTACAGCAATAAAAA
>CAJMRZ010000273.1 GCA_905215945.1 uncultured bacterium
GAGCGTCGTGGCGTCCACATAAGCGTCCGCCCCCGGCACGCCCACCACGCGCGCGATCGACGACACCGTACGCGGGTCGTCGCCACTGATCACGTTGAGGGTCACGCCCTGCTCGTTAAAGTAGCCAATAGTCTCGGCCGCCGAGGTACGAATCTCGTCGCGGATGGTTACAAAGCCCACGGGCTCGGCCTCGCCCACCATATCGCCATCGGGCGTAAAGCCGTCCACGCGCGCCACCACGAGCACGCGGCAGGTATCGGCAAGCTCGGCGACACGGTTCTCGACCTGCGAAAACACACGATCAGAGAGCACAAACTGCGCCGCACCCATCACATAGGAGCCCTGCGCAAACGAAGCGCCGCTCCATTTTTTAGACGACGAGAATGGAATGACCGACAGCGGCTCAGACACCTCGACCGGACGGTCGGCGTAATAGTTGAGCAGCGCCTGGCAGGTCTCGTTGGCATCGGCCGAGGTCGCACGTGCCACGTTAGCCAGCGCAAAATCGAGCACTGTGGTATCGACGGGAACAGCCGCCGCGTCCGAGCCGGCGCCTAGGCTCACGCCCTCAACCGGCAGCGGATACGTGCCCTCGACCTCCATGCGGCCCGACGTGATGGTGCCCGTCTTGTCCAGGCACAGCACGTCGACGCGAGCGAGCGTCTCGATGCAGTAGAGCTGCTGTGCCAGCACCTTGCGGCGAGCCAGGCGCACCGTGGCGATGGCGAGCACCGACGAGGTCAGAAGCACCAGGCCTTGCGGGATCATGCCCAGCAGGGCGCCCACCGTGGACAGCAGCGCCGACGAAGGCACATGACCAGCCAATAGCTCGGAGAAGCACCACGAAAGTGCGCTATCGCCCGGGGTTCCCGCGGCATCCCACAGCTCGCTCACACTCGAGGCAAACAACGCCAAACCGAGCGGGATCATGATGATGCTCGCAAAGCGCACGATGGCGTTAAGCGCGTTCATGATCTCGGAATTGACCTTTTTGACGTATTTGGCCTCGTTATTAATTTTGGCCACGTAGTTGTCGGCGCCGACATGGATCACGCGGGCGCGCAGCAGGCCCGAGTCGATAAAGCTGCCGCTCATGAGCTCGGAACCGGGCTGTTTCTTAATAAGGTCGCTCTCGCCCGTCAGCAGGCTCTCGTTCACGAGCGCCTCGCCCGAAACCACCACGGCGTCAGCGGGAATCTGGTCGCCGCGCCCCAGGCGGATGATGTCGTCGAGCACGATCTGGTCCAGGTCGAGCTCCACCTCGGCGCCGTCGCGCACCGCGATAGCCTTCTTGGAGGTCAGCAGCGTGAGCTTATCGACCATCTTCTTGGAACGCATGGACTGAATGACGCCAATGGCGGTATTGAGGAACACCACGAACAGGAACGTCAGATTCTTAAACGAACCGGTCAAAATAACCAGGAACGCCAAGATCACGTTGATCAAATTGAACAGCGTGCAGAGGTTCTCGATGATGAGCTCTTTGACCGACTTGGTCTTGAGCTCCATGTTGCGGTTGATCTTACCGGCGGCGATGCGCTCCTCGACCTCGGCGGTCGAGAGTCCGCGC